>JABDJQ010000392.1 GCA_013002425.1 Gemmatimonadota bacterium | reverse complement strand
GGTATTCAATGTCTGGGAGCCGTCCTTTAAAATATAAGAACGGACAAAAGCGTCCCGGCTTTGCAGACCAATCCTATATGAATGTAAATTCTAGCAGAGCATCCTCTTCAAGTAAAGCGAATTAGGGCCGTTAATCCGTTACAAACATTGGAGATACATTGTAAGAGTACACATACTCTCCACCAGAGGACAAGTCATTCTAAGTGATTCCTGAATATTGACTTAGAAGATCTATATCATAGTCTGGATTAACAGCTGTTCCCGGCAGGAGGGGACGGACATGGAGACGTCGGCCCGGCTCGTTCGCTCGCTCGTTCATGGACCATGGGGAGTTCATTCCCACCGCTTTCCGTCATATTCCAGATCGTACAGCTTCTTATAAAGACCACCCTCGCGCATGAGTTCTTCGTGCGTCCCTTCCTCCCGGATCTCCCCGTGGTGAAGCACGATGATCCGATCCACGTGCTGAATCGTGGAAAGGCGATGGGCGATCACGAGCGAAGTGCGCCCGATCAGGATACGTTCGAGCGCATCCTGAATCAGCGACTCGGTCTCGCTGTCGATGTTCGAGGTCGCCTCGTCGAGAATGAAGATCTCGGGGTCGAACGCCAGGGCGCGCGAAAAAGCGAGAAGCTGTTTCTCGCCTGTCGAGAGCCCCGCGCCCCGCTCGCGTACGGGCTCGGCGTAACCGTTCTCGAGACGCCCGATGAACGCGTCCGCATTGGCGACCTGCGCGGCTTCCAGCATGCGCTCTTCCGTGATTGCGGAGTCGCCGAGCCGGATGTTGTAATCGATCGTTCCGCTGAACAGAAAAACGTCCTGCAGCACCGTGCCGATGCGCCGCCTCAGATTGCCGAGCGCGAGCTCGCGTATGTCCGTCCCGTCGAGCCTGATGGCGCCCTTCTGCACGTCGTAGAACCGTCCGAGCAGCGTGACCAGCGTCGACTTGCCCGATCCCGTCGCTCCGACCAGGGCGACGCTCTCTCCCTGGCGCACCGTGAGGTCGATCCCTTTGAGCACCCACTCCTCGTCGTTGTAGGCGAACCAGACGTTCTCGAACGTGATCGCACGGGAAAGGGGGCCGGGTTCCCGTGCATCCGCCGCCACCGGGATTCCGGGTTTCGTATCGAGCAGATGGAAGATCCGTTCGGACGACGCCATCGCCGACTGCAGCACGTTGTACTTTTCGGACAGGTCCCGAATCGGGCGGAAGAACGAGGCCGTGTATTGAATGAATGCCGCGAGCGCGCCGAACGTGAGCGCGTCCTGCACCACCGCGCCTCCGCCGTACCAGACGATCAGGGCCGTGGCGATCGCCCCGATCAGTTCGACCACAGGGAAGAACACCGCGTAGTAATGCACGCTCTGGAGATGGGCGTCCCGGTGGAGCGCGTTCGCGTCGTCGAACTGGTCGAAGCTCCGCTTCTCCGCGCCGAAGAGCTGAATCACGTTCATGCCCGTGATGCTCTCCTGCAGGTGCGAATTGAGGCGCGCGAGGCGTGTGCGCACGTTCCTGTACGAGTCGCGCACCTTCGCGCGAAACAGCATCGAGGCGAAGAAGATCACGGGTAGAACCGTGAAGACGACGAGCGCCAGCTTGGCGTTCAGCAGCAGCATCGCCGTCACGATCCCGATCAGCAGGAAGAGGTCGCCGAAAATCTGCACGACCCCTGACGTGAAGAGTTCGTTCAGCACCTCCACGTCGCCCGTCACCCGCGTCATGAGCCGCCCGACCGGGTTCTTGTGAAAGAAGTGAAGCGACATCTTCTGCAGATGTCGGAAAATCTCGGTCCGCAGGTCGAACATGACCTTCTGGCCCACGAGCTGGGTGATATAGGTCTGGGCGTAGCGGATTCCGAATTCGAGTACGAGCACGAGAAGATAGAGAAGCGAAAACCGGGTGAGGATCCGCATGCGCTCGGCATCCGTGATCGTCTCGACCGCAATCGCGCGATCGATGGCGAGTTTCGTAATGAACGGGCCCACGATCCCGAGCCCCGAAAGGAGAAACAGAAGCACGATCGAGAAAAGGACGGCTACGCGATACGGCTTCAGGTATCGAAGGAGCCGCCGCATCAAGGTCCAGTCGAGGGATTTGGAGATGACCTCCTCTTCCGGGATGACGGGATCGCCCCAGCTCATTCGAGTTCCTCCAGCTCACGCGTGATGCGCTGTCGTTCATAGAGCCGCGCGTAGAATCCGTCGCCCGCGATCAGTTCCCGGTGCGTTCCGACCGTGCGGATCGTGCCGTCTTCGAGCACGAGAATGCGGTCGGCGTCGCGCACGGCCGAGAGCCTGTGCGACACGATGATGGTCGTGCGACCTTTGCGGAATTCGCGCAGACCGCGCAGGATTTCCTCTTCCGTCTTTACGTCCACCGACGACAGCGAGTCGTCGAGTATCAGGATCTTCGGGTCGCGGGCAAGCGCGCGCGCCACCGCGATCCGCTGCTTCTGTCCCCCCGAAAGCAGCACGCCGCGCTCGCCGACGATCGTCTCCCAGTCATTCGGAAACCGCGCGAGGTCATCCGTAAGCCGCGCCAGTTCGCAGGCGGCCCGAATCTGCTCTTCCGGCTTGTCGGGGCTTCCGAACCGCACGTTGTTCCTGATGCTGAGCGAGAAGAGGAACGTCTCCTGAGGCACGAACCCGATCGCGTCCCGCACGGCGTGAAGTCCCCATTCGCGAAGGTCGATTCCGTCGAGCCGGATCGCGCCCTCCGTCACGTCGTAAAGCCGCGCGATCAGTCGCAGCAGCGTGCTCTTGCCCGATCCGATCGCGCCGACCACCGCGACCGTTTCCCCTTCACGAACGTGAAACGTCAGGTCGTGAAGCACGGGTTTTTCCGTTCCCTGATACTGAAACGCGATGTTCTCGAACGACAGCTCCCCGCGCACGGGTTGCGTGACGGGCGCGGCGGCTTCGACGATTTCGGGGCGCTCGTCGAAGATTTCACCGAGGCGCTTCATCGACGCGGCGCCGCGCTGGATCAGATTCAGAACCCATCCGATCGCGATCGCGGGCCAGGTCAGCATGCCCAGATAGCTCAGAAACGCGATGAACCCGCCGAGCGTCAGATGGCCGTTCACGACGCGAAGCCCGCCGTACCAGAGCACGATCAGAAGCGCCGCGCCGGTCAGAAG
>JABDJQ010000386.1 GCA_013002425.1 Gemmatimonadota bacterium | reverse complement strand
GCCGCGCGGCCGGGCGCTGCCCCGCATCGGACAATCTTTCGATCCCCTCTTCTCCTGCCCGGCGACCTGGCCGGGACCTATAGCCACTGCCGTATTCGACGCCCTCTGTCGTATAGGAAGGAACGATCCCGAGCGCAATCGTTTCCGGTGGATCACTGGACCTTTGAGTCCTATAATCCGTGTCAGTCTTGTCTCGAAAGAAAGCGAGTCGGCCATGATCTACTCTCCGACCGCGCAATACGCGCTCCGGGCGGCGCTTCATCTGGCGAGGCGCTACGGTGAAGGGCCGACGCTCGGGCGCAGCATCGCGGAAGCGGAAGAGATCCCGCCGTCATTTCTTCCGAAAATACTCCACTCCCTTCGCGCCTGCGGCCTCGTCAAGACGCGCAAGGGACGCGGAGGGGGTTATCAACTCGCGATCTCTCCGGATCGAATACGGATCCGGCAGGTGGTTGAGTGCATCGACGGCACGATCGATTTCGAGACGATCTGCGTGCTGGGTCTTCCCGAATGCTCCGGCGTCGACTCGTGCGCGCTGCACGATCACTGGAAACGGATACGTCGAGACTTCGAAAAGAATATCGACAGGCAGACACTCGCGGAAGTCGCAAACGGATTCCGCGACTAACGAAAGCGGAGGCGGTTTTGGCACAGGAAAACACGGGGGCGGATCGTCGTTCCTTCCTCTCACGCTCACTCGGATTCATGATGTTCGGCGCGCTCGCCGCGAGCTACGGCACGTTCACCGCGTTCGCCGGGCGCTTCCTCTACCCCGCCCACGGAAGCCGCCAGAGCTGGCTGCTTGTGAAGCCGACGCGCGAAATCTCCGAAAACGCTTCGATCGACTACAAGACGCCGGCAGGCGCGCCCGTCACGATCACGCGCCGCGGTCGCACGGGAACCGCCGAGGACTTCCTCGCGCTCTCTTCGACGTGTCCGCACCTCGGCTGCAAGGTCTCGTGGGAGCCGCATAACAGCCGCTTCTTCTGCCCGTGTCATAACGGCGTGTTCGATCCCGACGGCGTCGCGACGCACGGGCCCCCGGCCGAAGCGCATCAATCGCTGCCGCAGTACCCGCTCAAAGTGGAAAACGGACTTCTCTATATCCAGGTGCCGACGGAGTACCTGGCTTCGAACGGGATCGCGCAAAAGGGCGTCGTCGTTGCGGCCGCGGGCGAGGGCGACAAGCGCGGCCCGGGCCACGACCCGTGTCTGTCCGTGAAACCGGCCGGGACTGCAGACGCGCATGCGAGCCGTGCGCGCGGCGACGAGGAGCGCGTCTAGATGCCGACGCCCCTCGCATGGATCGGCGAACGCCTCCCGATCCGCGGCGACCAGCTGCGCGAGATGACGAACGAGCCCGTTCCGAATCACATGAAGCGCTGGTGGTTCGCGCTCGGCGGCACGCCCGCGTACCTGTTCGTCGTGCAGATCGTGACGGGCATCCTTCTCGCGTTCTACTACAACGCGACGCCCGAGGCAGCGTACGAGTCGGTCGCGTACATCACGAACGAAGCAGCGTACGGCTGGTACCTGCGGAGCGTACACAAATGGGCGGCCACGCTCATGGTGGCGGCCGTGATTCTGCATCAGATGCGCGTCTACTTCACCGGCGCGTACCGCAAACCGCGCGAGATCAACTGGATGATCGGCATGCTGCTTCTCATCTGCACGCTCGTCTGCGGCTTCACCGGTTACAGCCTCGTCTACGAACAGCTCTCGTACTGGGGAGCGACGGTCGGCGGGAACATCACAGACAGCGTACCGATCGTCGGCGGCTTAATGAAGCGCATGCTCCTCGCGGGCGACGAATACAATCGCAACACGCTCTCGCGCTTCTTCGTGCTCCACGCGGCCGTACTCCCGGTCGCGATCGTGATGCTCGTCGCCCTTCACATCACCGTGATCCGGATTCAGGGCGTCACGGAATTCGAATTCAAGGACGAAGTCGGGAAGAAGGAAAAGACGTTCAACTTCTTCCCCGACCATCTCTATACCGAACTCACGATCGGGCTCATTCTGATGATACTGCTTTCCGCGCTTGCGACGGTTCTGCCCGCAACCATGGGCCCGCGCGCGGATCCGCTCGTCACCCCCGAAGTGATCAAACCGGAATGGTTCTTATATGTCACGTTTCGATGGCTCAAGCTGATGTCGCGCACCGCGGCGATTCTCAGCATGGGATTCATCGTATTCATCATGTTCATCTGGCCGTTCGTCGACGAACAGATCCGGAAACGCTGGCCCGCCTCGGAGTTCAGCGTCTGGCTCGGAATCGCCGGCGTGTTCGCGATCGTCGCGCTGACGGTATGGGAAGGCCTCGTCGCACATTAGTGCGAAAACGTCGCACATTAGTGCGAAAACGTCGCACATTGAGTGCGGAAACGTCGCACATTGAGTGCGGAAACGTCGCGCATTAGCGCCAGGAATCAAAGGAGCGGATCGCCCTCATGACACTCGATATGAAGCGCGTCATCATCGCCGTCCTCGGCGTCATCTTTCTGCTGTCGCTCGTCCTCGTCCAGTACATGGAAGTGACGCGGCGCGCGGAAGAGGCCGGGCTCAAAGAGGCGCATGTCAATGCCCCGGCGAGTTCGCAGCAATGCGTGCAATGCCACGAACAATCGAACCCGGGCATCATCTCCCACTGGAAAGGGAGCACGCACGCCGAGAAAGGCGTCGGCTGCTACGAGTGTCACCAGGCCGACGAGGCGGATGCCGACGGCTTCGAACATTTCGGAAAGCTGATCGCCACGGTCGTCACGCCGCGCGACTGTTCGCGCTGTCATATAACCGAAGCGGCCGAGTTCCAGAAGAGCCATCACTCGAAGGCGGGCAATATCCTCGCGTCGCTCGACAACTTCCTGGCAGAAGTGGTCGAAGGTGCGCGCGTCGACTTCAATCCGCATTCGCCGACGCCGGGTCGCGAAACGCAGATGGTGAACGGAGGCGCGAGCGCGTTTTCGGGCTGCCAGCAGTGTCACGGCGCCAAGGTCGCGCTCACGGGGACGGACGGCAGCATGATTACCGTCGACCAGCTCGCGCCCGACGAAGACGGCCATCCGACGAATCAGGACGCGGTGGCGCTGATCCTGAAGGACAAGGACGGCAAGCCGAAGTTTCACCCGAGCACATGGCCGAACACGGGGATCGGCCGGCTGAACCTCGACGGTTCGCGCGGATCGTGCAGCGCGTGTCATTCGCGTCACGATTTCTCGCCGCGGCGCGCGCGACAGCCCGAAAACTGCGGCAAATGTCATCTCGGCCCCGACCATCCGCAGAAGGAAATCTACGAGGAGTCGAAGCACGGCGTGGCATACCGGGACCTCAAGGACGACATGAATCTCGACGCGGCGCACTGGGTGCTCGGAGAGGATTACGCGCAGGCGCCGACGTGCGCCACGTGTCACATGTCGGGCCATTCCCGCAACGAAGGCAAGGTCACGCACGATCCGGGCGAGCGCATTTCGTGGACGAACCGCCCGCCGATCTCCGTGCACATGGACACGGACATCAACGGCCAGATCGTGAAGGAGACGGATCCGGCGAAGCGGGCCGCACTCGTGGCCGACAGCTGGCAGGAAAAACGCGGCCGCATGAAGCAGGTGTGTTCGCACTGCCACACCTCCGACTACGTCGACTCCTTCTACACGCAGTACGACGACCTCGTGGTGCTCTACAACGAGAAGTTCGCCAAGCCCGGCCAGGACATCATGGCCGCGCTGATGACCCAGGGGCTCCGGACGGCCACCCAGTTCGACGAGGAGATCGAGTGGACCTGGTTCTACCTGTGGCACCACGAGGGTCGCCGGGCCCGCCACGGGGCGTCCATGATGGCCCCGGACTACACCCACTGGCACGGCATGTACGAGGTCGCGGAGCGCTTCTACATGGAGCTGATTCCGCAGGCCCGGGAGATGGCGGAACACGCCGGCGGCGAGCAGGGGCAAGCCGTCAACGACGTCATCGATGCGTTGCTTGCACGGCCCGAGCATGTCTGGTTCCAGGAGGGGGCGGCCGAGCAGGCGGCACTGATCCGCGAGCAGATGGAGCGACGCTACGGCCAGGGCGAACGGCGCCAGGGCGGCCAGAACTGAGGACGCCCGAAGGCACGATGGGCGCAAGCCGGCGTATGGGCGCCGGCCTGCGCCCCTTGCGGCGGCCACCTGATCCGGAGAATGATTGGGGCGGTCGGTGCTCTGTGGCTGGGCCTCTCGTCCAGACGCGTTGCCGGTGTCTCCTGCCTGATTCCCCCGAAGTGAGACGAACGTGGCTCTCGGTTTCCTCTCTCGCCTGCGGTTTGCCCTGCGCTCGGTTCTGCGCGAGCCGGGCCACGCCATCGCCTTCGTCCTGACTCTGGGACTTGGCATTGGCGCCAACAGCGCCATCTTCAGCGTCGTCAACGGTGTTCTGCTGCGCCCGCTGCCCTACCCGGACGCCGAACGCATCGTCTACCTCGAGCAGCCCGCCGAGGGCCGCGGGCTGGAGAACATCAGCTTCTCGTTCGACGAGATCGCCGACTACCGGGAGCAGTCACGCACGGTCGAGGAGTTCGTGGAATTCGGCGACTGGACGTTCAACGTGCTCGGCCGCGGCGACCCGCACCGGGCCAATGGCGGGCTCGTCACCGCCAACTTCTTCGAGGTGCTGGGAATGCGGCCGCAGCTGGGGCGTCTGCTGCTGCCGGAGGACCGCAGTCCGGGGGCACCACCGGTGGCGGTTCTCACCCACGACTACTGGGTGCGCGTCACCGGGGCCGACCCGAACGCGGTCGGACAGACCCTGGATCTGACGGCCAAGACCGCCACCATCGTCGGGGTGCTGGCGCCGGGGGCACATTACGCCACCCAGCGGGGCCAGGACTTCTACGT
>JABDJQ010000384.1 GCA_013002425.1 Gemmatimonadota bacterium | reverse complement strand
GCCCTGCACTCCCTCGACGAAGAGCCCGCCCCTTCCCTGAATGCCGTAGGCGCCCGCTTTGTCCCACGGCTCTCCGGTCGCAATGTAATCGTCGATCTCGCCGGCGTCGAGCTGGCGGAACGTGACGCGCGTAATCTCGCATGCGGTTGCCCGGAAGTCGCCGGAACGATGCCGGACAGCGAGTCCCGTCATGACATCGTGCTCCCTCCCGGAGAGCGAGTGCAGCATGCGTCGCGCGTCGTCTTCGTCACGAGGCTTCCCGAGCACGTTTCCGTCACGGACGACCATCGTGTCCGCGCCTACGAGTATCGCGGGAGTGTCGTCCTTCGTGATGGCGCCGGCGCACTTCTTTGCGGCGATATCGATTGCGCGCGCGGGGATGTCGACTACATCGCTGGTCTCTTCCGTTTCCCTCGATCGAATCACCTGAAAAGGAATGCCGGCCGCGCGCAGGATCTCGGCGCGTCGCGGCGACTGAGAGACAAGTCCGAGTCCGTGCCCGGTCAGATAGAGAAGCGTGTTCCGCACTCCTATACCTCCAGCTGAAACGTGACGGGACCGTCATTCAGCAGCCTTACTTTCATGTCTGCCCCGAACGATCCCGTTTCCACGGGTACCCCCTCCTCGCGAACGGCTTCGACGAAGCACGAAAAGAGGCGCTCCGCCTCTTCGGGGCTTGCGGCTTTCGAAAGAGAAGGACGTCTTCCTTTCGTGCAGTCCCCGTAGAGCGTGAACTGCGATACGGCAAGCACGGAGGCGCCCGTTTCGCGCACCGAATGTTCGAAGTGACCCGCTTCCCCCGCGAATACTCGCAGGTCGACGCACTTGCGCGCCATCTTGCGCACCGCGGCCTCGTCATCGTCTCTTCCGATCGCGGCGAGCAGCAGCACGCCGCGGTCGATCCTGCCGACTACTTCGCCCGCGACCGTCACCGATGCCTCGGCGACTCTCTGCAGCACCACACGCATACGTCTTCTTCCTACGGCCGGAAAGCCGGCGATACTCGGTACAAGGTCAGATCGGGGCGCGGGGTCATGCCGCGAATCCGAGGAACGCCACGTTCCTGCCGGTGTCTCCCGCCCGGTGGCTGAAAAGCCGGTCATCCGAGCGCGTGCAGGCGGGGCGTTCTTCGATCGAACGATCAGGAACCCCCGCCGCAAGCAGCGATGTCCGCGCCGTTTCGTAGAGATCGAGGAACGCGCGGTCGCCTCGCCCCGGACGGGAAACAGGAGGACGACCGGGAAAGGCGCCGATCACTTCAGGACCCACTTCATACGCATCAGGACCGATATGAGGTCCGATCCAGACGAGCAGGTCGGAAGCGACCGTCCCTCCTGCGGCGAGGGCTTGCAGCGATCTTTCGATGATGCCGGCCGCCAGTCCGCGCCAGCCCGCGTGGACGAGCGCGCTTCGTCTCCGCGCGGGATCGACCAGAAAGACGGGCATGCAGTCCGCCACCACGATGCGAAGCAGCGCTCCCGGCCCTTCCGCGACCAGTCCGTCGGCCTCCCGGTCGTTCGCCGCCGGCACCACTGTAGAATCTGCGGCTCCGTCCTCGGCGCACGGGAGGATCGTAAGCTCCGTTCCGTGTACCTGGCTCACGCGCGCAACCGGGAGGTTCCTCCAATGAGAAGGAAACGCGCGTCGCGCCGCTGCTTCGTTCCGTGCGTCCGCGTTTCCGCTCGGGTTCCTCTCGATCGAAGCGTCCGAAGGTTCGGGCGGCCCGAGCGGCTTGCCGTACACGACATGGAAAAGACGCGGAACGCCGGACAGCCGGCTGGATCGAAACTCGTGGAACAGCATCAGAACAGTTCGCGGCGTTCCACGCCCGTGACGCCTTTGAGTTTCCGGATGGCTTTGATGCACTTCTCGAGGTTGGCGAGATCCGTGACCTCGACGATGAACGTACCCATCGCTTCTCCGTCTTCCGATGTGACGTCCGGGCCCATTTCCGCCTTACGGATGTTCGTCTTGATCTTCGCGATCGCGCGCGCGATATCGCCGAGAAGCCCGTGGCGGTCCTTCGCGAATACGACGAGTTTCACGGGGAAAGTCTGTTCGACGCCGACGTCCCAGTCGACCGCGATCAGGCGCTCCTCCTCCACCCGTCCAGGCGCCGCGTTCGGGCAGTCGGACTTGTGAATCGAGACACCTCTGCCCCGAGTCACGATGCCGCGAATCATGTCGCCGGGCAGCGGCTGACAACAGTTCGCGAAACGAATCATCAGATTGCTGACGCCCTGAATACG
>JABDJQ010000359.1 GCA_013002425.1 Gemmatimonadota bacterium | reverse complement strand
GCGTAGACCAGTCCGCCCAGCGGCCCGCCCGCATCCGCAGCGACACGCGCGAAAAGCCCGTCGTCCGTTACGTCGCCGACCGTATGACCGCAGTCGAGTTCCGTCGCGATCGCCTGCAGTTTCGCTTTGTCACGGCCGACGAGGTGAAGTTCGTCTCCGCGATCGCGAAGCAGACGCGCCGTTGCCGAGCCGATCCCACCGGATCCGCCGTAAATCACATATTTGCGGGGCATATTCTCTCCTTCTCGGATTCGTTAAGCTGATTTGGCCGCAACGCGGGCGCGAACGGAACGTCCGGCGAGCCAGCCGCCGAGCGCCCCCGCAGCAAGGCGTCCCGCATTCGAGATGACGAAGACGGGCTCGAATGCCGCCCCGCTTGCGACGAGAATCGCAATATCGATTGCAGCGGCGCCCGCCCCCAGCAGAAGCCCGTGCATCAGATGGCCCGAGGCGAGCCCTCTCGCGACCCACCAGCCGAGCACGAAGCAGAAGACGAAACCGGCAATCGGGCCGACCAGGTAGCCGATGCGTTCCGCATACGCCGCCGCCTCATCCGCGTCGGTGAATCCGGAGAGCGCAACGATCACAGTCAGCGTCAAGATGGCGAGCACCTCGACCAGAAAAGCCCCTCCGATGATCCGCCCGATCCTGATTCGCACAGCTCCGCTCCTTTGGCTTAAGCCTGTTCCAGCCCGTCGCCCGTCGCGAGCCAGCGCGCGCACGCTTCGCCCCACTCTTTGATCGCGCGCGCCTCGTACTCGGCGCAGTCCTCTTTCGTCAGCGTGTCGGCCCAGCGCCCGTTCACGCCCTTGTTGATGAACACCTTGGCGCCGGCATCCCAGAACGCGCCGCCCAGAGGTACGCTCTTCGCCGCATTCTCCTTCATGTACCGGAACGAACAGTGCTCCAGAATGGCGTCCCATTTCGCTTCGTTGATCGGAATATCGAGGAACTGCGCGATCCTGCGGATCTCGCCCGGCATGTCATTCTTCAGGTTGCTGAAGTGAACGAAGTGGACGTTCGGGAGATCGCGAGTCTCCCACCAGCCACGAACGCTGTCCCAGAACGGCCAGAACGGAAACCCGTCCTTCGCCATCCAGTCGCGCCAGTACTCGCGGATGTCGTCCGGCGGCGGCTCGATCGGCGGCCCTACACGGCCGGGCGTGTCATTCAGCGCGCCGTACCAGACCTGATTCGCATTCACATGATGGTTGTACATGCTCCAGACGACATCGCGCCCGTCGCGCCCTATATAGATGTACTTCGCTTTCGGTGAGAAGGCGAGGGCGTCCACCGGCAGGTGTGTCTTCATGAAACGACGGTGCGTCTGCGCCTCGATCTGCGGAAGCTTCACTTCTTTCGGCGGTACACGGAGGTCGACCCACGGCGACATCTCCGCGACTTCCAGACCGGTCTCGCCGTCGAACAACAACTGGGAGACGATCTGCTGCACCCACGTCGTGCCGGACTTCGCGTAAGTAGAGATGATGATGTCATCATCGCGGAACTGAAGGTCGTTCCAGATCGTGGAGTCGAAATGATGGTTGTACATCTCGCGGGTCTTCTTCGGCCAGACAACAGGCTTCGTCACTCATTCCTCCCTTGCTTGTTCATTTGTAAGGATAATCCCGTCGGTTACTACGGCTTCAGCGTGCGCTCCAGAGAAGGGCGATCCCAGTTCGCTCGATCCGCAGCCGCTTCGTACGTGCTCTGGAGAAACGCAAGCAGCGTGTCATCGGGTGAGTCCGAGCGCCGGACTTCGTCATAGGGGAGAACGAATTCTCCCAGGTCCTTGTGAAAGAATGCGGCGGCGGGACGGACAGGCGCCTCGGCAAAACCTTCGGGACCCGGATAGGCGTACGAGTAGAAAGCCGCATGATCCACGCCTCCCCCTCCCGGCCAGAACCCGGCGCTGCTGACTTCGTGCGAGTACGCTTCACGCGCGACCCAGTCGGGGAAGTTCGGGATCCCGCCCGGATGCGCTGGCGCTTCCCGTCCGGAGAAACGCGTCACGGCATGGTCGAAACTGCCCCAGAAGAAGTGAACGGGACTGCACTTGCCGATGAAGCGAGTACGAAACTCCTTGAACACACGATCGATTTGAAGCAATGCGCGCCAGAACCGCTGCACCGCATCGCCGTCGTATTTTCGCGGCGCCGTGTCCTTCTCGAACGGGATGCCGTCCGGAAGTTCACTCGGGGTCGTGTGTATGTTCACAGCAAGGCCCGCCTTCGACAACTCATGCATGACCTCCTGATAGAAGTCCGCAACGGGGCGCGCTTCGAGCGGCACCGTGAATCGCTCTGCGTCCGTCGTGCGAACGATCAGTTCGTGCTTCAGAAAGTCGAAGTCGATCTCGAACGCCTTCGCGTCGTACGGAATGAGTGAAGTGCCCAGGCCCCGTCCGGTCAGGTATAGCGGAACATGCCATGAGTGATTCGTCCACGGCGTTTGTACGAGGCGGATCTTACCCGCGATCTGCGTCAGCATATGCAGGTGCGCGGCCGTTTCGGACCATGCCGCGAAAGGCAACTCCGGCCAGTCGGAACTACGCGAACGATTCGAAGAAGTCATGGAAGAGGTCTCCCTTTCATTGGTGGGCCGTTGCGCGCTACCCGGAACGGGATGGACCGACAAAGGCCGTCAAGACAAGACGTGCGAGATCGATGATTGTAGCAGAGAACCGGTATCCCGATCAGAGCGCCGGTTACGCGTCAGTTCGCAGCGGGAACGGGCTGCAGCGGAATGGTTACGGTGCCGGTGGAAACGCCGTCCCGGATCTCGACGCGAGTGATCGGATGCCCCTGCTGCACCGCCTCTTCACGCAACGCGCCTGCCAGCAGCGGGTCGTCGTCGAGCGGTGTTTCCGAATCGTACGGCCGATAGCCGTCTGCCATAATCGAAAAATGGATGTGCGACGGAACGTACGCGCCCTCGTCGTCTTCATACCCGCCGGGGTGAACCGTGCGCACCTCGAACGATCCGTCGGCGGCCGTGCGGAGATAAGCGAAGAGGCGCGGATTCCAGGCCGCGGTCCGAATCGCGTACCGCCCGCCTGCGTCCGCCTGCACGAGTTCGACGAGCGCGCCCGCAATCGGATCGCCGGTGCCCTCGTCCACCAGAGCGACCCGGAACACGAACGGATCGCCCGGCTCGCCGGACGACACCATCGTGGCCACGCTTTCGCGCGCGTGGTCGCGCAGCGCGTCGCGCAGAAGCGGCCGGATTTCCGGGTCGGCGATCAGCGGGATGAGGCCCGGATCGGTCACGACCTGCATCGGTGTTTCGTGGCCGGCGGCAAACGCCGCGCGCAGCGCGTGCACCGCGTCTTCGAGCGAGCGCGCGGACGACAGAGTGCGCGCGTTTTCGTAGAGCGCGGCGGGTGTGGAGAGCACACCCGACTGCCCCGGATAGCCCGGGATCTTCTCGCCGAGCACGATGTCGCGACGAACGAGGAGCATGCCGTCGTCTCCGCGCGAAGGCATCACGATCCCGTTGCCGCCGCGCCCGTTCGCCAGCTGCGCGCGATTCTCCGGAGTGAGACGCGGATCGCGCTCGAACATGATGTCGTCGATGTAATACGTATAGCGGCCGGGCTCGATCACGTGCATATGGACATGCGCGGGGATGTTCGTGCTGGAGAGGGCGGGAGGCGGGGCGGAGGCGCCCGGCGCTGCCGGGAGGGCGGCGAAGGAGGAACCCGGTGCGCACGAGCCGATCGTGGGGCTCCCGTGCGAAGGGTGCGAGGCGGTGTACGAGGGGATGCCGCCGCGTGCGTCGCTTGCGTCGCGGGCGCGGATCGCGCCGGCGGACAGTCCGGGTGAAGCCATGCGGATCGAAGGCGCCGTATTCGATCCCGAAGGGCGGCCGGCGCCGGGCGTGATCGTCTACGCGTACCAGACCGATGCGGGCGGAATCTATCCGACGGACGAGCGCATGCGCGACACGGCCGCGCATCGACACGGCACGCTTCGCGGCTGGGCGGTAACGGATGTGGCCGGCGGCTATCGCTTCGACACGATAC
>JABDJQ010000328.1 GCA_013002425.1 Gemmatimonadota bacterium | reverse complement strand
ATCCAGTGGTTCATCATGATCTTCATCGTGGTGCGCGCGTACGGGGAGCCGTGCTGGGTCCGGACGCGCCCGATCGTCGCGCCGCGCGAAGCCCACGCCCCTACCAGGTCTTCCTTGTAGCCGTGGGTGTGAACGTGAACGGGTTGCGTGCCCTCGATCCAGGCGCGCGCTTCCCGCGCGAGGCCGCGGATCCCGAGCACCGCTTCATCGGCGATGTGCACGGGAACTCCCGCTTCGCGGAATCGCACCGCACTCTCCCGCTCGTTGAAGAGTAAAACGAACGGGTCGTAGATCCCCCCCCGCTTCAGTTCACGCGCGAGGAAGAACGCCTGGGCTTCGGCCCCGGCCCACAAGTCTCCGGACAGTATGTGACACACGCGCTTCAACGGGAAACGCCCCAGAGAAACCGGGCGGGATCGCGAATGACGGCTTCATGCAGATTCGCGCGCGGGAAGTCGAACGGATCGAGAGGGTTTCCCTTGAGCGAGAAGCCGAATCGATACCCTTCTTCGCGCGCGATGCGCCGCACGAGATCGTTCCGGTCGCCGTTCGGGTACGCCACGAACCGGACCGGTCTTCCGAGCGCTTCTTCCAGGCGGGCCTTCGAAGCCCGGAGTTCGAAGCGGATCATCTCCTGCGAACAGTCGGGAAGAAGCGCGTGCGAGTATCCGTGGCTGCCGATTTCGATCCCGTTTTCGGCGAGCACGCGCAACTCGCGCCAGTCGCTGATCCGGCGTTCGTTCGCGATCGCGAGTTCGTCCGGCTTCGATGTCTCGCGATCGGGCGCGCCCGCGGCCACGGCTTCCTCGAGGGCGCTTACGAGTTCCAGACGCTCTTCCTCGGTGCGCGCTTTCCATGACTGCATCGCCGCCTCGATTTCTTCGGCATCCGCGGGATCGGGGCGGCTCCCTCCCGCAATCGCGCGAAACTCCTCGTCGGTGAGCGACGCGGCCGCGCGCAGCAGGCGTTCGGGCCAGAAAAGATCGCCCGTGTCGATGAAGTGCGGCGCCGCGAAGAGCAGGCCGGGAATCCCCTTCGCCTTCATGACGGGAAGCGCGTGCAGGGCCACATCACTCCACGCGTCGTCGAACGTGATCAGCACGGACGGCTCGCTCAAAGGCGCCGGATAGTCTGCGAGCAGAGTGTCCGCGTCTACGATGCGAAAACGCTCGGGAAGCCACGAGAGAAGCGACGAGAACGACTCGTCCGAGACGACCATTCCGGGCGGCGAGAAATCGTTTCCCGAGCCGGCCGGCAGCACCCGATGAAAGAGAAGTACGAGGCGGTTGCCGCGGCGCGCGAGCATCGCGCGAAGAGCGCGCTCGTGCAGGCCCGCGGCGATCGCGAGCGAGAGAGCGAGAGAGCGTAGACGGAGCGCCCTCACCGTTCGGTGGGCTTCCATACGACCGCCCGTTCGCCGGATAGGTAACGGATCCAGGCGAGAAGAATCGCGCCGTTCGTAACGAGAAAGAAGAGCGCCGCTTTCGCGGGCAGCAGATTCTGCACGCGAGGCAGAAAGAACGCGGCCGCGCCGAGCGCGTAAAGTCCGAGCTGGGCCGCAAACGTGAGCACGTAGACCGGCCCGGCCGCGAGCAACGGCAGATTGGCGAAGAACGCGGCCGTCATCGCGATCGGCACGGCCCAGCGGAAGATCTTGTGCGAAACGAGCGCGAACGAGACGAACGGAAATCGAAACGGATTCAGAAGGCGCCTTCGATACCAGAGCACGTCCATCCCTCTCATCACCGTCCTCACCTTCCGCTGGAACTCCGAACCGGCGCTCACCGCGGGAAGAAAGTGGCCTTGTGCGTCCGGTTCGCTGAGCACTCGATATCCCTTTTCGATGACCGTGAGCGGCACGAGAAAGTCGCGCGTGTAGCGGATCGGAGTCTCCTCGATCAGGTTCGTACGGATCGCGTAGAACGACCCGCTGACCCCGATCAGCGTCCGGATCGAGCCTTCCATGCGACGTAACCACATCTCGTAGCGAACGTAAAGTCCTTCGCCTCCGCCGGGAACGTGGTCTTCGCTCGAAACGCAGCCGACAGCGGGATCCGCGAACGGCCGCACGATCGCGCGGAGCGCTTCGCGGTTCAGCAGGATCGACGCGTCAGTGAAGATCGCGATCCGCCCCTGGATCGACGAGAGCGCGCGCATCTGGGCGGCGACCTTGCCGCTCCGTTCGTCGGAAGAAACGAGTACCACGCCCCGATCTGCGAACGACCGCACGACTTCGTTCGTGGCATCCGTCGAGCCGTCGGAGCTGACGACGAGCCGGAGTTTCTCCGGCGGGTAATCGAGTGAAAGCGTGTTTTCGATCTTCTTTCTGATGTCGACGGGCTGGTTGTGAACGGGGACGACCATCGTAACGGCCGGTTCGTCTTCCGAGCGTGCCACCGGGCGCTCGCGCACGGCGCGAAGCAGGGCGAGCGCGAGAGGATAGCCGAAATAGGCATAGAAGACGATCGAGACGGAACACCAGAAGAGCGCTGTCACGAGCTTCTCCCCCCGCTTTCGTGATGCAGCAGATCTCGCAGAGCGGTCTGGTCGTCTTCCCCGACAAGCGGGTGTGTCGGGAGGGCGCGCAGTTTCCGGGCGATCTCTTCGCTTCCCTCGAGGGTTCCGGATGTCCGCAACGCATCTGCCGGCAATCCGGGGATCGATTGAACGGGCGCCGGGTAGAGCCTGGAAACGCCGAGCAACGCGGCCGCCTTTTCTTCGGCCGCGGTCAAATCCCGGCGCAGCATGATCGGATAGCGCAGATAGACGGGCCCCCCGCGCTCGCCGATCGAAACCGGGCGGTAGGACGCGCTCGAACCGAACGACGCGTAACGATCCGCTCGCGCCTGGCGCGCCGCGTTCGCCTCGTCGAGACGGGGAAGCAGGCGGAGTCCGAGCGCCGCCGTATAGCCGTCGATGGCGGCCGATCGAAATGCCGGTTCGTATGTCGTCTCGCCGATATGGAGAAACGGTAGTTCGGCGGGAAAATGATACCGTTCCGGACGGAAGAAGAATCCGTGAGACCACGCCTTCGCGAATCGTCCGGCGCCGCGCCCGCTTCCGCGTCCTGCCGTGTTCGCGAGCGACTCGGCCAGGGGGCCTTCGGCGGGAACGACGATGGCGCCGCCGCCGAGCGCCGGCAGTCCTTTTCCGCGACCGAAAGAGAGCAGTCCCGCGTCTCCCCACGCCCCGATCGGAATGCCGTCCCATGTCGCGCCGAAGCCTTGCGCGGCGTCGTCGATCAGAAAGGCGCCGCACGAATCGGCCGCGCTCTGCAGAACGTGCATGTCGTTCGGGATGCCGAAGAGATGGTTCGAAAGCACGGCGAGGACGCGATCGTCGGTCTCGATCGTCTCTCTCCGCGCGTCGAGCGTTGCGGGGTCGACGTCATAGAGCCGGACCGTAAGGCCCGCGCGAATCACGGCCGCCGGCACGCTCCAGCATGTGTAAGCCGGCACGAGAACGTCGGTTCGTCCGGGGCGCGCGGCGCGGGCGGCTTCGAGAATCCCGAGAAGAGCCGCCCGGCCCGATGACAGGGGAATGACGGTGCGACCCGACAGGCGAAGGGCGAGTTCCTCGGCGAAGCGGAGAGCGGATTCATCGGGATGACCGATACCCGCCAGCGCTCCCCACACTTCCTTTCCGCCCAGGGGAAGTCCGACCGGTGGGAGATGACGGATCATGCCGTGAAACGCCCCCGTTT
>JABDJQ010000322.1 GCA_013002425.1 Gemmatimonadota bacterium | reverse complement strand
AGCGAGAAACGCGTCCGCGTGCGACTGTTGTTCGCGGGGGTCATGCGAGCGTTTTCACCGTCTGGTAGAGTTCTTCGTAGAGGGCCGCGCTCCGGTCCCAAGACCAGTCCTGTCGCATGCCGCGCTTCATGAGCTTGAGCCACGTGCGCCGGTCGGGATAGATCGCGAACGCGCGTTGGATCGCGTCGGTCAGCGCGTCCACGGTATAGGGCGCGAACGAGAACCCGTTGGCGGACTTGTCTTCGTCGTTCCGGGGATCGTAATTGACTACAGTGTCGGCCAGGCCTCCGGTCTCCCTCACGATCGGAAGCGTTCCGTACCGCAGGCTGTACATCTGGTTCAGGCCGCAAGGCTCGTAGCGCGACGGCATCAGGAAGAGGTCGGCGCCGGCTTCGATCTTGTGCGCGAGCACGTTGTCGAATGTCAGAAACGTACGGAACTGCTTCGGCGCGCGCGCCTCCCACTGCTTGAAGTAGTGATGGTATTTGGGCGCGCCCGTCCCGAGCAGCACGAACTGAAACGGCCCGCCCGCCAGACGGCTCACCGCTCCCGCCACGAGATCGAGGCCTTTCTGATCGACGAGACGGCTGATGAGACCGATCAGCGGTACCTTGGGATCCTGTTCGAAGCCGCAGATCTCCTGCAGTTCGGCTTTGCACTTCTTCTTCCCCGCCGTTTTCGCCGCGCTGAAAGGCGCCGCGATGTGCGGGTCCTTCTTCGGGTTCCATACGTCTTCGTCGATGCCGTTCAGAATGCCGACCAGCCGCTCGCTGCGTGTCCGAAGCACGCCGTCGAGACCGCACCCGAACGCCTCGATCTGAATCTCCCGGGCATAACGCGGGCTTACCGTGGTGATGGCGTCGGCGAACTGAAGCCCGCCCTTCAGCAGGCTCATATAGTTGAAGAATTCGAGACCGCGCTCCGCGGTGTAGTACTCGGGAGGCAGGCCCGTCAGTCTGAAGTGATCTTCGGGAAAGCCGCCCTGATAGGCGAGGTTGTGCACGGTGAATACGGATTTCGCGCCCCCCAGAATGTCGGAGTCCGCGTACCACGCCTCGCGATAGATCGGAAGGAGCGCGGTCTGCCAGTCGTTCGCGTGAATGATATCGACGGGCCGCCCGATCTTGCGCGCGAGTTCGAGCGTGGCCTTGCAGAGGAATACGAATCGCTCGCACTGATTCGGGTAGTCGCCGTGTTCGTCGCCGTAGATGCCGTCGCCCTGTTCGAAGAAGCGCGGGTTTCGCACGAAGTACACGGTGTGTCCCGACTCCTCTTCCGTGGAGCTCAGGATGTGCGCGACCTCGCTGCGCCCTTCCATCGGCACGGAAAACGACCAGCCGGTATCGCGCAGAGCGAAATCGCCGTCGCGCACGATCTGATAGAACGGAAGGACGACCGAAAGCGTATGCCCGCGCGCGGCGAGCGCCTTCGGGAGAGCGGACGCTACATCGGCCAGACCGCCGGTCTTCGCGTACGGATCGACTTCGGACGAGGCAAATAAAATATGCATGAAACGGCCACTCCTTCAGGTGACGAGAAGTATGCCGGATGAGCGCCGGATCTGTCCAGCGCGGGCGAGGAGCGGGCTTAATCGGCGTCCTTGACGAGCCTCAGCCGAAGCGTGATCTTCTGCGTTTCGTCCAGCTTCAGCACGAGAAACTTCGGGCGCGGAATCTCGAAGGCGTCGAGCTCGATCGGGAATACGGAGACGACATCGATGTGGGGCGAGGCGTCGTTGTCACCTGCGCCGGGGCCGGCGGTCACTTTGCGCACCTCGACCGGAATCGCCATTTCACGTGTTACGCCGTGGAGCGTGAACGTACCCGCAAGCACGAGCGACGTCGTCTCGTTCGGCCGGAGCGGCCCGGACGCTTCCTTCGCGAGAGCGCGGCTCTCGAATACGGCTTTGGGATACTTGTCCGTATGCAGGTGGTTCTCGCGCATGTGCCTGTCGCGCAACTTGATGCCGGTCGTGAGCTGCGTCAGATCGACTTCGACCTTGAGATGCAGGTTCGCGAAATTGTCGTCGTCGAAACGCACGAATCCCGTGACGGCGTTCGTCTCCCCGTGAAACGATTCCATCGGGGCCTTCGAGTCGAAACGGACTTCGCTCGCCTCTCCGTCGATCATGTAAACCTCGTCGTCGGCAAAAACGAAGCTCGCCGTGCCGAGCGCCGCGCCGAGCACCACAATGAGAGTCGTAAACTGTTTCATTTCTTCTCGCCTTCCGGAGCGCTAGTAGAGAAAATGGGCCTGGAGCACGGCCTGTTCGTAGTCCTCTTCCGTGATCGCGTCGCCCTCTTCCGCCTGATACGACTGCACGAGACCGCTCACGACCAGGAACGGATTCACGAACCACTCCACGCCCCCGCTCCAGCGCGACCATGTCCCCGTCTTGAGGTCCAGATCGGGGTCCATGTAGCTGAAACCGCCCACGATGTCGAGTCCGCGCATCGCGTGCACGGCCACTTCGTGAGACATGACGAAAGACGTGATCGCCTCGTCGGAGTCAGGCAGATCGCGGTTCACCCAGTCGGCCTCGCCGAGCCAGGTGACGCGCCTGTAGTTCAGATACCCGAACGGGCCCGCCTGGTTCCTGGCAAGCGCGTCTCCGCCGACGAAGGGGCGTTCGGCGTCGTATTGATAGGAGCCGCCGAGAAAGACGCCGAAGTCGCCGCGATTCCATCGCCGGCCCGCGCGCGCGGCGAACGAAGGCTCGTCGTTCGTATCGAGCGTGCTCCCCGCGTTTCCGTTCAGAAGAGCCGCCTGAATCGTCATGTTTGCGGGGAAGATGCCGAGTTCCACGCCCACGTCCGTATGCGCCGGCGGAAGAAATCCGAGACGCTCGCGCACGAACGCGTTGTGGTCCGCGAACTTCCAACCGTAGGCCGGCGTGAAACGCCCGACTTTCACATAGCCCGTGTACGGAAGAATCTGCGCCATGCCG
Organism: Gemmatimonadota bacterium; assembly: GCA_013002425.1. Lineage (GTDB taxonomy): Bacteria > Orphanbacterota > Orphanbacteria > Orphanbacterales > Orphanbacteraceae > JABDJQ01. The sequence continues at coordinate 6,959 of JABDJQ010000322.1, read as the reverse complement.
AAGAGTTCGTACGTGGTGCTCTGCCCGCGATCGAGATAGATCGTGAACTTCTCGCCTCCCTGAAACGCGAGGTAGAGATCGCCCTGCATCTGGAAGAAGTTGTTCTGCGACCGCTGCGCGTCCTCGCGCGAGTAGCGCGCGATCGTGCGGACGTCGGTTCCGATCGTGATGTGGTCGTTGATCTGCGGATCGATCCCGCCGAGCTCTTCCATGTCGAACTGGTTCGCAACCATTTCCGTGGGCACCAGAAACTGGCTCGCGTAGCTCGTCCGAAGGCCGCCCCCCGAAGGGTTCACGTGACAGAGCGCGCATCGCTGCCCGTACTCGGCCGAGTAGCGAGGAATCGCGTCGACGGAACGGCCCGTAAAGAACGCGACGGTGACGAGCGACGCGAAGAACGCTCCCCGCAGAACCCATGTCACCCTTCGGTCGCGGCTGCTTCGATCATTCATCGACGAAACTCCTCCCTCGATCGATTACTCGGTCACGAACCATTCTTCGAGAAGCTGCTCGGGGGGCATCAAAGCGAGCGGATTCCCGTGAGCGCCCAGTACGCTCTCCAGATACGTCATGGCGTAGTCAGGCTCCGCAGATGATAACGCAGGCGCGCTCCGGGGCCGAAAATGATTCCACGCGGCGTGGAGCATGCCCATCCCCGGAATATCCGGCAGAATCCGCGGCAGCCGGAACCGTTGGCGCTCCGGAAACTCGCTGAAGATCACCTCTTCGTCCGGCTCGAGCCCGGCGCGCCGCTTCGCGTCGAGAATGGCGTCCGTAAACGAACCCTGCCGGTCGCAGAGCTTGCGATCGATCGCGTCGCCGCCCATCCAGACACGCCCCTGCGCGATCGTGTGCACGCCGGCGCTGTCGAGGTCGCGGTTCTTCGCGACGGTGCCGACGAATTCGCCGTAAAGCTCCAGGATGAGCGTCTTGATTCTGGCCTCTTCCACGGGGGTGACGTCGCGGGCCGGGATCCTGCCGACCAGCGGAAACCGAATGCCGCTGAACAGATCGCTGTGCGAACCGCGCTGCGGCCCTTCGGCGCGGAAACCGGTCTTCTCCCCGACTCCGTTGTCGTAGAGCCAGCCGGAGATCACGCCGATCGAGCCCGTGATCGTGAGCGGCCCCGTGAAGATCGCGTCGCCCGGCATACTGATCCAGTAGCCGCCCGAAGCGGCCACGTTCCCCTGCGTGACGACGACGGGCTTCCCTTCCTCGCGGTTCTTCTCGAGACCGGCGACCACGAGATCGCTCGGAAGCGGGTCGCCTCCGGGCGAGTCCGCGCGAAGAACGACGGCGGCCACGTCCCTGCGGTCAGCGAGATCGCGCAGATGCTTCGACGTATCGCGCCCGCGTATCCCCGAGTTCATGTCGCACACGCCGACCGCGTAGACGACCGCCAGCTCCTTCGGACGTCCCCAGCGCTCATCCGGGTGAACCAGGCGATCGCGATCGAAGGGCAGCGGGCCGAGGCGCGCCCCCCCTCTCTCCTCCTCGAGCCACTTCTCGAGTTCGTCCCAGCGACCGAGGCGGTCGACGAGCTTCCATCGTATCGCGTCGCGCGCGGTCACGAGGGCGGCGTCCTCCACCATCTTGTCGAAATGCGCGTTCTCGAATCCGCGCCCTTCGCAGATGCCGGCGCGCCACGTTTCGTAAATGACGTCGACGATGCGGCCGAGCTGTTCCTTGTCCCCTTCGGACATTTCGTCTCGTACGAGCGTGTTCACCGCGGTCTTGTACTGGAAGTACCGGAACTCGCGAAACCCGAGGCCGAGCTTGTCGAGCGCGCTCTTCATGTACGTGCGCTGCAGCGCGAGACCCGGCAGCAGCAGGTCGCCCTGCGGATCGATCGAGATGTCGTCAGCGACGGAGGCGAGATAGTAGAGCGGCATCTCGCCGCGCTCCATGTGCACGATGACTTCCTTGCCCGCGCGCTGCAGTTCGCGCAATTTCTCGCGAAACTCCCACAGCATGACCGGGCTGCCGCGGAATCCCGCGAGATTGATCGCGACTCCGCGTACGGCAACGTCGTCACGAATGTGTTCGAGGTCGCGCGCGAGATCGAGCCACGCGATCCGATCGTCGTCGAACCATTGCGCCGTTTGATAGACGAGCGCACGGTCGCGGAGATCCATCTCGACATAGCGATTGCCGTCGACTGCCTTGCGGATCAGGTTCGCGAGCGGGAGCCCCTGATACGGCGGATCCATGCGCACGAGATAGGTCGTCGGGCGAAGCCCCGACGCGTTGCGCCGCTCCCCTTCTTCGTCGTAGCTCGGAAGCACGTGAAACCCGCTCCCCCCGAGCGTGACACCGAGATTCAGACTGTACGCATATTCGTCGGCGCCCGTGGCATCGCGAAACTTCATCCCGACATGAATCCCGCGGTACGGCCGGACTTCGAACCCGGCGCCCCACCGCCCCTCGTCGATCTTCTCTCCGTTCCGCACCGAGTAATCGGAAAACAGCGTCAGAAGCGGTTTCCCGAGAATCGGGCGAACGCCGAAGTCGAACACGCCGAGACGCTCCGGAGATTCGGTCGAGAAATGGCCCGCCATGCCGTACGACAAGTACCGGTTCGGGCGGCTGATCGAACCTGCCTTGACGACCTTCTCGCGTCCGATACGCTCGTCGTCGCCGCCGGACCACTGATACGCAATGCCGAAATGGCCGGCGCGATTGCCGGACGCGAAGCCGAGTTGATAGTCGAAAACGGCGAAGTTGTCCACGGGCCCGCCCATTTGGTTCCGCTGCATCGCGAAACCGAGCCCGCGCCCGAGCGAAAAGCCGTAGTTGTCGAGATTTCCTTTTCGCACCGAGCCGTCATTCCACCAGAACGCGGCTTCGCCGCGCGCGGTCGTCGCCCACGACGCGGGATTCGCGAACGCGCCCACCGCACCCCCCGTAACAGAAGGGGTCTGCGGAACCTGATCGCTTCCCGTGTGGTAATCTGGAAGTCGTCCGCCCTCGTTCGCGAGCGCGCCGGCGACCGGCGAAAACGCGAGCAGAAAAAGAAGGAGCGCGCCGGCGAGCGTGCGATTGTTACGTTTCATTTGTAAATCACCTCTGTACGGATTCTGGGGATCGGGCCGCGAGGCGGCATTCGGAGAAAGGGTACGGCCAAAAGTGAGCGAGAAAAAGCAAATTCGGAAGAGTGAAGAAGAGTGGCGCAAAGAGCTGACCGAGGAGCAGTATCACGTGGCGCGCAAGGGCGGCACCGAGCGCGCGTTCACGGGATGCTTCTGGGACAGCAAGAAGCCGGGCGTCTACACGTGTGTCTGCTGCGAAACACCGCTCTTCCGTTCGGACGAGAAATACGACTCGGGGTCGGGGTGGCCGAGCTACTGGCGGCCGATCGAAGAAGACGCGGTCGCGCTGAAGACGGACGTTTCGTTCGGGATGAAGCGGAGCGAAGTCGTGTGCGCCGCGTGCGAAGCGCATCTCGGCCATCTCTTCGACGACGGCCCGCCTCCGACCGGACTTCGTTACTGCATCAATTCCGCATCGCTCAAGTTCCGGGACGAACCGGAAAAAGCCTGAGCGGGGTCTCGACCGTAGCGCCCCTTTTGAACGTGTCGGAGAGCGGCAGGTCCATGAACTGGGCGAGGTTCGATCCCAGACTGCGCACGCCCGGACTCGGCCAGTCGGTCCCCCAGAGCACGCGCCCCGCGAGTTCCTCGATGCGCGGAAAATACGCGAGCAGCTTCTTCGGCGGGATGCCCGACAGATCGAGAGAGACGTTCGGGTGACGGCGAAGCACGAAGAACGCTTCGTCGGTCCAGAGCGGACGCCCGCCGTGCGCCATCAGAATCGTAAGGTCGGGATAATCGATCGCGACATCGTCGATTTCCATCGGCTTCCCGTACTTCGACCGCGCGCCGGGGAATATGCTCGTTCCCGTATGAATCATGATGGGCAGGCCGCGTTCTTCGCACCGCGCATAAATCTTCCCGAGCGCGTCGAGGCCGTCGGTATACGCGTTCGCGGGAAACACCTGATGGCACGGATGGATCTTGAAGCACCGGATGCCGAGATCGACAAGACGATCGACGGCGGCGACGGGATCCTTCGTGTACTTCGGATGCGCGCTGCCGATCGGGAGCAGGCGTTCGGGCGAGTGCGCGGCGTAGCGCGCGACAAAATCGTTCGTGGAATCGTCGAACCCCATGACGTCGGGGCTCACGTAGTTCACGAGGCCCACGCGATCGATTCCCGAACGGTCCATCTCCGCGAGCAGGATCGAAGGGTCGGTCGCGAGCGACTGCAGAAACTCCCAGTGATCCTCGTGCCCGGCGCGCAGCACGTCGCGCACGGCCGGCTTCAGCTGGTCCCACGGCTGCACGTGAATGTGGATATCGGTAACCATTACTCGGGCCATTTGTAGAAGCCGCGGCCCGACTTCCTGCCGAGTTCGCCTGCCGCGACTTTCTTTTCGAGAAGCGCGGGCGGACGAAACTGCTCGGCGCCGAGTTCTTCGTGCAGCGTTCTGGCGATGGCGAGGCGTACGTCGAGCCCCACGAGATCCGTCAGTCGAAGCGGCCCCATGGGATGCTTGTAGCCGAGTTCCATCGCCTTGTCGATGTCCTCGGCGGAAGCCACTTCCTGTTCGAGCATGCGAATCGCCTCGAGACCGATGACCACGCCCAGCCTGCTCGTCGCGAATCCGGGCACGTCCTTCACGACGATCGCTTCCTTTCCCATCTTCCCCGCGCACGCGACGACGGCATCCCGTACTTTCATGCTCGTCTTCTCGCTCACTACGACTTCGACGAGCTTCATGATGTGCACGGGATTGAAGAAGTGCATGCCGATCATGCGACCGGGGTGTACGAGACCGGAACCGATTTTACGAATGGGAAGCGACGATGTATTGCTCGCCAGAATCGTCTCTTTCGAGACACGCCTCTCGATCTCGAGCATGAGCGCCTGCTTGATCGCGAGATCTTCCACGATCGCTTCGACCACGAGGTCCACTTTCACGAGCGCTTCGGAGAGGGTTCCGATCGCGAGCCGGCTGATCGTGACTTCCTTGAGGTCGGATGACACGACCCCTCGGTCGACGCCGGCCTGCAGATTCGCGGTGATATGAGAAAGGGCGCTGTTCAGCGTCTCTTCGTTCGTGTCGGTCAGGCACGCCTCGTAGCCCGCCATCGCCGCGACCTGCGCGATCCCGTGCCCCATGGTGCCTGCCCCGATTACGGCGATTTTCCTGATCGATCGACTCATGAAGGCTTTTTCCCGTCTTCTGTTTCGCGCCGGCCGGGCCGGGCGGCTCGTGAGAGGCGTTCGCGCGTTTCGTACGATTCGAACATGGCGCGCTGTTCCTTTTCCTCGACGGCAAGCACGTGTTCGAACGATCGGCCTGACGAAGAATGAATCATCTGTTTGATCGATCGCACGGCTCCCGCCGGATGCTCCGCGATCGCGAGAGCCCGGCGGCGAAGTTCGCCCTCCCACTCGTCAAGCGCGATGACGGCGTTCACGAGTCCGAGCGACAGCGCCCGGGGCGCTTCGATCGGCTCGGCAGCAAGAAGAAGCTCGAGCGCCTTCGACTCGCCGACAAGGCGCGGAAGGAACCACGACCCGCCCCACGCCGGGATGAGACCGAGCTTCGCGTAGCTCAGATGGATCCGCGCGTCCTCGCGAATCAAGCGAAGGTCGCACGCGAGCGCGAGCGAGGCGCCGCCGCCTACCGCCGGCCCGTTCAGCGCCGCGATCACGGGCATCGGCGCGCCGTGCACGAGGCGAACGACTTCCGTGCCGCGCAGAACGAGCTTCATCGCGTCGTCCGTGCGTCCTTCGGAGACCGCCTTCTCCATGAACCGGAGATCGCCGCCCGCGCAGAACGAATCCCCCGCCCCCGTAACGATCAAGAGGCGGCAGTCAGGATCGGTCGTCGCCTCGCGAAAACGGGCGACCATCTGGGAGGCCATGACGTCGTCGAAGCCGTTTCTCGTGCGCGGCCTGTCGAGCGTGATCGTCACGATGCCCTGCGCATCCGGCTCGTAGCGCACGTATGTCTTCATCAGTCGTGGATCGCCTCGATGACGAGCGCGATCCCCTGGCCGACGCCGATGCACATCGTCGCGAGTCCGTATCGCCCGCCGGTTCGCTTGAGAGCGTGCGCCAGAGTCACGAGGATCCGTGCGCCGCTACCGCCGAGCGGATGGCCGAGCGCGATCGCGCCGCCGCACGGATTCACGCGCTCGTCCGGGAGCCCGAGCTCGCGCACGCACGCGATCGCCTGGGCCGCGAACGCTTCGTTGATCTCCGCGTGATCGATGTCCGCGATCGAAAGCCCCGCCCGCTCGAGGGCGCGGCGCGTCGCCGGAATCGGACCGAGGCCCATGCACGAAGGATCGACCCCCGCAACCGCTGACGCCACGAGACGCGCCATCGGCTTGCCGAGATCGTCACGCTCGCCCGCCACGATCAGCGCCGCGGCGCCGTCGTTGATCCCGCTCGCGTTGCCGGCCGTTACCGTTCCCTCGCGCCGGAATACGGGGCGCAGACGCGCGAGCTTCTCCATCGTCATGCCGAAGCGCGGATGTTCGTCCATATCTACGATCACGGGATCGCCCTTCCGCTGCGGCACGGGTACCGGCACGATTTCCTCCGCGAACTCGCCGCCCGCGATCGCGGCTTCCGCCTTCGACTGGCTCGCGAGCGCGAACTCGTCCTGTTCTTCGCGCGTGATGTGATAACGCTCGGCCACGACTTCCGCGGTGTCGCCGAGCGGGATCGTCCATTCGGGATTGAAACGGGGGTTTACGAAACGCCACCCCACGGTGGAATCGGCGATCGCGGGAGTGCGCCGGTCGTAGGGGACGCCCGATTTCAGCTGAACGTAAGGCGCGCGTGACATGCTCTCGACCCCGCCCGCGACGAAGAGATCTCCCTCGCCGGCCCGGATCGCGTGCATCGCGGAAATGACCGCCTGCAGCCCGGATCCGCACAGG
>JABDJQ010000303.1 GCA_013002425.1 Gemmatimonadota bacterium | reverse complement strand
ATCAGAGTCCGATCCGATCTCCGTACGAGGGGGGAAAGATCTCCTGCGCTGCTGTGCAGGTCGGAAACGACCAGCACGAGTTCGGCCTGTTCGCGAAGCGTGTTCAGCACGGAGTCGGAATCGTGATCGAGATGAATGTTGTCGGGGTCGGCCGGAGGCGATCCGGTGCTTACGACCTGAATGCGCTCGTTCTGCGTCTTTCGAAGGGTGGCCTGGAGCGAGGAGCCCCAGAGAATCATGTCCGCCAGACCTTCGTCGGGCTGGTACGGGAACGGCTTCGCGAGCGAGGGTTCCTCGAACGACGCGTCGACCGCGAGAACGTCGATCTTCTTCTCGGCGGCCGCCCTGGCCAGCCCGAGGGCCGCGATGCCGGCGCGGTTGCCGAAACCGGCGCGCGCGATGAAGAGGAGCCGCGGCATGCCGCCCGTATTGATGATGCCGTCGAGGACGCCGCGAAAGAAGACTTCGGAATCGTGGGTGAAGGGGTATTCGAAGGGTACGGGGCCCGTTTCGCCGCTCGGCGGCAGGGCCACTCCCCCGAGATCGATCACGGAGCCGGATTCGTGGTGCGCGTCGCTCATGTGTTCTCTCCCTGCCCTTCGATCACTTCGGCAAGAGCCGTCACGAGGGGGTCGTGATCGTCCGCGAACAGCGTGCGGGGGTCGATCCAGAGCCGGTCGCGGTAGATCCGCGCCACGACGGGAACCGGCCGCGACCTGAGGGCGGCGGCAATCTCGTCCGGACTGCGATCGGGAAAGGCGAGCGCCAGAAGGGCCGTATCCATCGCCGGCTGGCCGATCGCGCCCCCTCCCGCCTCCGATTTCCCCTCCACGATCTCCATCGCGACCGCGTTTTCCGGCAGCCGCTCACGGAGAGCGTCACGAATCGCCTCGGCATCTTCTTTGATAGCACGGAGAGGGCGTTCGATCAAACCCAAAACGGGGATTTCGGCCAGTGCCCGCGCGGGTTCCAGGTAATACAGCAGTGTGGATTCGAGCAGCGAAAGAGTCACTTTGTCGGGGCGGACCGCGCGCATGAGAGCCGATTTTTTGATCGTGTCGATCGCCGGCTTCGTGCCGAGCATGATTCCGGCCTGCACCGACCCGAGCAGCTTGTCCCCCGACATCATCACCACGTCGGCCCCGCGCTTCATTTCCGCCGCCACGGTCGGTTCGGCGCCTTTTCCCGCACGCAGGAACGAGCCGCTTCCGAGGTCGTAGAGTAGAGCAAGGCACGCTTCGCGCGTGATGGCGCTCAGTTCGTCGATCGCGACCTCCTCCGTGAAGCCTTCCATCCGGAAGTTCGACTGATGGACTTTGAGAATCGCGGCGGTGCGGTCGGTGATGGCTTCCCGATAGTCGCGGGCGCGCGTACGGTTCGTAGTGCCGACCTCGACGAGCTTCGCGCCGGACGCCTTCATGATGTCGGGCAGGCGAAAGCTGCCGCCGATTTCGACGAGTTCCCCGCGCGACACGATGACTTCGCGGCCGTGCGCGTGCGCGTGAAGCGATGTAAGCAGAGCCGCCGCGCAGTTGTTCACGACCACGGCGCTTTCCGCCCCCGTGAGTCGCGTCAGAAGCGACTCCGCGTGCGTGTGCCGCGAGCCGCGCTTACCCGAAGCGAGATCGTACTCGAGGTTCGTGTAGCGCGCCGCGACGTCGCGCGCGCGCTCGAAGACGTCAGGCGCGATCGGGGCGCGGCCGAGATTCGTGTGAATGACGATACCGGTGGCGTTGATGACGCGTTTCAGCGACGGGCTCATGAGGCGCCCGCACATGGTTTCGATCGGAG
>JABDJQ010000269.1 GCA_013002425.1 Gemmatimonadota bacterium | reverse complement strand
ACTCGCGCACGAGCCTGCGGAGCGAAGCGACCTCTTCGTCGACGATTTCGCCGCAATCCGAAAGCAGCGCGCCGTAGCGGTCGTCGCTTCCCGGGTAGCGGTCACGCAGTTCCTGCACCGCGAGCTGAATGGGCGTCAGCGGGTTCTTGATCTCGTGTGCGAGCGACTGGGCGATTTCGCGCCACGCGGCAAGCCGCTCGAGCCGCGAAAGCTCGTCCTTCTGGGATGCGAGCCGTCGGATCATGCGGTTGAACGCGGTCTGCAGATCCCCGACCTCACCCCGGTCCGTCCGCGCGACTTCGGTGTCCGTGCTTCCGAGCGATGTCCTCTCCGCGCTCGCCGCAAGCGCCTCGAGCGGACGCGCCAGGCGCCCCGCGAGCACGCTTCCCGTTACGATGGCCAGGATCGCGAGGGCCGCGTAAGCGAGAATGAACGGGAGAAAGAAACCGCGCTGTACGCGGCCGCGTTCCGTCTGCAGCACGTTCAGAAAAGCGCGCCCTTCGGCGATCCGTTCGGCGCGTGCGACGAGTTCAGGCGGGAGCGGCGCGGCATGCAAAGTGCCGGACCCGCCAGGCGCCGGCATGCTTACGGCCAGAAACGCGCCGGCACGTTCGGGGACTCCGTTTTCATGAGCGCGCGAGGCCCATGCGCGCACGTCCGAGGGCAAGTCTTCGGGGACGGGCTCGCCGGCCTTCCACGACCACGTCCTCGCCCCGGCGCCGGTCTCCGGTCGTTCGATTCGCGAGAGCAGCGCCGCCTTCTCGCGCGCGAGCGCGTCACGCGTCTCCTCGATCCCGGCATCGAGCGCGTCGACGAGAGCGGGGTCCGTCTGAAGCCGCGTACTCCGATCGAGCAGCTTCGCCGTCAGAATCGAAAGCGGCACCGCGGGCAGCAGTGTCAGAACGAGCGCAAGCGCCACGATTTTATGGCGAATCCGTGACAACGGTCAGTTCCTCTTTCGTGAACGTGGTCGTAACAACGCGGGGACGTCCTTCCTTCGCGACATCACCGTAGAAGAAGCGAATCAGACTCTGCAGGCTGAACGAAACTTCGCTCGTCTGCTCGCGATCCCTGTTCTGCGTGACCGGATCGCCGGCAATACGCCGTCCCCACTCCTCGTCCTTCTCGGGCGCGATACGATGTTCGATCATCGCCACTTCGATGCGATACGGTACGGCCGGCTTCAGATCGCGGAGCGGCAGAAGATCCCAGAGAGCAATGCGCGCGAAGAAGTGACGCAGGTCCTGGGCCGTCTCGAACGAACGCGACCGGTCGTCGCTCCACGCCACGTCGAAACGTTCCTCCCACAGGTCGTAGGCGATACGATAGCGCTCCTCCCGAACCGCGATTCTGCCCCGCCGCTCGCCCCGCACGCTTGCCGTGATGTCGATCGCGGCGGGTATGCCGCCGAGAATCGACTGCCAGGTCGTTTCCGACGGCACGAGCGCAAAACCGAAGCGGGCCACGAGGCGCTCCCCCCGCTTCGCCACTTCGACAGCGGGATCGCGTGCGTCGTCGGCCGACGCGCCGCCCGCCGGGAACGACAGCGCGAGCAGCGCAATGGCGATGAAACGCGGGCGCCTCAAAACGTCCACCCGAGAGACGCGTGCGCGCGGAACGATTCGTCGGCTCGATTCCTGGTGAGCGGAATGCCGACGTCGAGTCCCACGATGTCGATCCACGGCACGCGAACGCGGATTCCGTAGCCCGCGGAAACATGAGCGTCGCCCAGTCGCGGCGCATCCATGGTCCAGCCGTCGGCGACATCGAGAAACGCGATTCCCGAAAGCCTGGGCGAGCGCCCGTTACCGATCAGAGGAGCGCGCACTTCGAGCGACGCGGTCCAGAACTTCGTGTCGCCGCCGGAGGGCGAAAGGGACTGCCCTTCGAAACCGCGCGCGGAATAGAGCCCGCCCGTGTAGTACCGATCGTAGAAGGGAGCCTCGTCGCCGATCCAGCCGCCGCGAAGATGAAGCCCGCCCATGAGTGACGATACGAGGTGACGATAGAGGCGCAGATCTCCGCTCAGCGCGGCGTAGCTTCGTCTTTCGCCCGCCCACGCCTCGGCCCGCACACGGCCCCAGACGCCGTTCCCGGGGGTGCCTGCAAGGCCGGACGGGCTCCGGCCGTCGAGGACGAGATCGACTCGAAAGACGCCGCGCGCTTCCCTGCCCACTCCACGCGCGATGCCTTCGGGGAGCGAATCGAACACCAGCGGGTCGCCGGCCTCCCATCCCTCGAGTAGCGCGTCCTCCCGCGCTTCGGCCGACGAGTCCGCGTCCACCTCCTGCAATCCCGCGCCCGCTTCGATCCGCCAGCGGTCGGAAAGCGCGCGTCCGACCTGCATCTCGTACGTGGCGCGACGCACGCCGTGCGTGAAGGAGACTCCACGATCGTAGAAGACGCGGTCCGTTACGATCCCCGAGAGCGTGACGCCCCAGTCCCACGATGCTTCCTCCCCGATCGCTTCGCGAAAGACCAGTTCCGCGCCGCCGTATCGGTAGCCCACGCGAAGCCGGATCCGCAGCTTTTCACCGCGGCCGAGGCGATTGTCGAGATTGATCTCGGCCGGAAGCAGATACCAGCCTCCGAGATCCTGAACCCCGGCGCCGATCTGGAACCCGACGCCGCGTTCGACGAGCGTGACCTCCATGACGACGAATCCGCGCGCCGTACCCTTGCGAAAACGAACGGCCGTTTCGTGAAACAGCGCCGACGATTCCAGCCGGGCCGCGGGAATTCCGGCGTCCGCAGGATCGAGCGTATCCCCTTCGCTGACGCCCGCGATGCGGAGAACGACGTCGCGATCGGTCCTCGTGTTTCCTTCGATCAGGATCTGCTCGACGACCCAGGGCGCGACCGGTTCCGCACGCACGACCCCGGCCGGCATTGCGAACCAGGCCAGAACGAAAAGGAGCATGGCTGTGGGCTTCTTCATATCCATCGCCTTTTTCATCGCAAGGTCCGTACCCCGGTCGCGGCTCTTACTCTCCCGCGGCAGAACCCGATGCGCCACAATGCTTTGCGCCCGGAAGCGCCGGCAGGGCGATCGAGCCGGTCGCGCGGGGCTTCCGGACAAGTGTGAAAAATCGCTACACATCCTAGAAGATGGCGTGAGGACATGCCACAACATTCGCTTCCCCCCGGACTGCAGAGATCCCGGCGTTCCGTCGATGATTCGTTTGAGGAGAACGAGTGGTGGAAAGCTTCGAAGTAAGACTGCGGGATGAGTTCACGCGCCTCGTCTGCATGGAGGAGGGAATCCTGGACCTCATGCATATGATGCAGGAGAGCGCCGCGGCCGGATCGCTCGATCCGAAACTGGTCCGTCGCATGCAGCGCCTACAGGGACGCATGGGCGACTTCCATCGCGAACTTCGTCTGGCGCTCGCAAGCTCGGGCGAACTGCTGGAGCTCCTCGACCCTCTGCCTCCCGCGGGGCGCGACCGCACCTCCTGACATGCACGCGCCCGAAAATGATTGGTCGGGAGCCGGATTCCGTCTACCCTGATCATGCTTTTTTCGACGTGCGGGAATCCTGACAAGCGAGCGGTACAATCCGGAAGCCTTCCATCCCTTCAGACAGTGTCGCCACGGGGCGCTTCGAAGCCACGCGGCTCGATGGACGCCGCATTCTCGTGATCGCGCCTCAGCCGTTCTATCAGGACAGGGGGACGCCGATCGCGGTCCGACTCGTAGCGGACGCCCTTCTCTCCCTCGGCGCGCAAGTCGACGTGCTCACGTATCCCGAAGGAGAAGACCTCGTCGTCGAAGGACTCACGATTCTGCGCATCCGTTCGATTCTGCCGATTCATCACGTGCCGATCGGGTTCTCCTGGAAGAAAGTCGCGCTCGACATCGCGCTTTCGAACCATCTGCGCAAACTGCTTCGTGAAGTTCGGTACGACGCGATTCACGCAGTCGAGGAAGCGACCCTGCCCGCCATACTGTGGCGGGGGAAGATCCCGCTCCTCTACGA
>JABDJQ010000233.1 GCA_013002425.1 Gemmatimonadota bacterium | reverse complement strand
GACCGAAGTCGGCTACGTGCCGCTGCCGGCCGAAGCGTACGAACTGGCGCTGAAGCGACTCGAAGAGGGCGTCACGGGTTCAGCCTTCCATAATAAGGAGACCATCGGAGTCAGCATCGAGGACCTGCTCCGGGCGGAATCCTAGACCGCTATGGAAGATCTCGCAGTCAAGAAAGGACGGAAGTACCGCGAGGAGGGAATCCGGATCGGATTGTTCCTCTGCGCGCTCGTTTCCGTGATCACGACGATCGGGATCATCGTCGTTCTTGCGCGCGAGACGATCTCCTTCTTCGGCGTCGTTCCCGTGCACGAGTTTCTGTTCGGCCTCGAATGGAGGCCGCTTCTCAAGCCGAAATCGTTCGGCGTTCTCCCGCTCGTATGCGGCACGGCGATGATCGTGGTGGGCGCGAGCCTGATCGCGCTCCCCCTCGGTCTCGGCAGCGCGATCTACCTGAGCGAGTACGCGTCGGAAAGGGTCAGGAACATCATCAAGCCGGTGCTCGAGATCCTGGCCGGGATTCCGACAGTCGTTTACGGCTACTTCGCGCTCACGTTCATTACGCCGCTCATCCGGAGCGTGCTTCCCGAAACACAGGTCTTCAACGCGGCGAGCGGGGCAATCGTGGGCGGGATCATGGTGCATCCGATGGTGGCATCGCTCTGCGACGACGCGCTGCAGGCCGTACCGAATTCGCTTCGCACCGGGGCATACGCGCTCGGCGCCACGCCGCTCGAAGTCAACGTGCGGGTGATCGTTCCCGCCGCGCTCTCCGGGATTCTCGCGTCGTTCGTTCTCGCCATGTCGCGCGCGATCGGCGAAACGATGGCGGTTACGCTCGCGTCGGGCGCCACGCCGAAGCTGACGGCGAACCCGCTGGAAAGCATCCAGACGATGACGGCCTACATCGTGCAGGTCAGCCTGGGTGACACGCCGGCCGGTACGATCGAATACCAGACGATCTTCGCCGTCGGGTCGCTTCTCTTCGTCATCACGCTTGCGATGAACCTACTCGCGCACAGGATTCTGAAACGCTTTCAGGAAGTATACGAATGAGCGGCACACCGAAAACCGGCACGAATCTGGAGAAGCGCCGGCGGCAGGCGCGGATGTTCCGCTTTCTCTGCGCGGCCATGACATGGCTTGCCGTCATCGTTCTCGCAATCCTGCTCGTTCACATCACGAAACAGGGAATCAAGTGGGTGGATCTGCAGTTCCTTACCAGCTTCCCTTCCCGCTTCCCGGACCAGGCGGGAATCAAATCGGCCCTTGTCGGTACGCTCTGGCTGATCGGACTGACGGCACTCGTATCCATACCGTTCGGCATGGCGTCGGCGATCTATCTCGAGGAGTACGCGAAGCGAGGAAAGCTCAGCACCTTCATTCAGATCAATATCGCGAACCTCGCGGGCGTACCTTCGATCGTTTACGGCATGCTCGGGCTCGTGATCTTCGTACGGTTTTTCGCGCTCGGGCGAAGCTTGATCGCCGGCGCGCTCACGATGAGCCTGCTGATTCTTCCCGTGATCATCATCGCGTCCCGCGAAGCGATCCGGGCCGTACCCGGCTCGATACGCCAGGCGGCTTACGCTCTCGGCGCGACCCGATGGCAGACCGTGCGCGATCACGTTCTCCCGTCCGCGCTTCCGGGAATTCTGACGGGCGTCATTCTGGCGCTCTCCCGCGCGATCGGCGAAACCGCGCCCCTCGTCATGATCGGCGCGCTTACTTACGTGGCCTTCCTGCCCGAAGGTCCGCTCGACGCGTTCACGGCGCTCCCGATCCAGATCTTCAACTGGGCGTCGCGACCGCAGGAGGACTTCCATTCACTCGCGGCCGGCGGCATCATCGTGCTGCTCGTCGTTCTTCTCGCGATGAACGCATCCGCTATACTCATCCGTCAAAAGACGCAACAGGGGAAGCAGTAACTTCCGCCACCCGGGATACCATGACGCAAGAATCGAAAGAACAGCAGACTCCGACTTCCGCCACCAGACCGAACGTGCTGGAAGCGCGCGACGTCACCATCCTTTACGGTGACAGTCCCGCGGTGCGAAACGCGGATCTCGTAATCCCCGAGCACCAGATCTCTTCCATCATCGGACCGTCCGGTTGCGGGAAGAGCACGCTCCTGCGCGCGTTCAATCGCATGAACGAATTCATTCCGATCTGCTCGATGAAGGGGAGCATTCTGTACCGGGGAGACGACATCTACGACCAGGGAGTCGATCCGGTGGAAGTCCGTCGGCGCATCGGCATGGTCTTTCAGAAGCCGAACCCGTTCCCGAAGAGCATCTTTCGAAACGTAGCCTGGGGGCCGGCCATCAACGGATATGAGGGGGATCCCCGCGAACTCGTGGAAAGCGCTCTTCGAAGCGCCGCGCTCTGGGACGAAGTGAAGGACCGGCTCGACAGTTCCGCGCTCGGGCTCTCGGGCGGTCAGCAGCAGCGGCTCTGCATCGCGCGGGCGCTGGCCATGCAGCCCGAAGTCATTCTGATGGACGAACCGTGCAGCGCACTCGATCCTGTTTCGACCGCTCACATCGAAGATCTGCTGTTCGCGTTGAAGAAAGAGTATACGATCGTAATCGTGACGCACAACATGCAGCAGGCGGCGCGCGTTTCGGACTACACCGCCTTTTTCGAAACCGGAGTCCTCATCGAATACGGTGAAACCGACCAGGTGTTTACGCGGCCGGCTCAGAAACGGACCGAAGAATACGTGACCGGACGATTCGGTTAGGAGAGATTTTAATATGACTCAGCATCTACTCAGAGACCTCGACATTCTGACGAAAAAACTGCTCGCGCTCGGGGAGCTCGTGGAGTCATTGATCAGCGACGCCATCGAAGCGCTGGTCGAGAGAAAGCCGGAACTGGCGAAGCAGGTCCTCGCGAGTGACGACGAAGTCGATCGTCTCGAAGTCGAGATCGAAGAAGACTGCCTCAAGATCCTGGCGCTGCACCAGCCGGTTGCGAAAGACCTTCGCTATCTCGTGGCAGCGCTCAAAGTGAACAACGATCTCGAACGCATGGGCGATCTCGCGTCGAACATCGCGGACCGGGCGAAGTATCTGAGCAGGAAGCCCGCGCTCGGGGAGGATCTCGATCTTCGAGACATGGCAATCAAAGTCCACGCGATGGTCCGCGACGTGCTGAAATCGGTCGTCGACCGTGATACGAAGCTGGCCGAAAGCGTGCTCAAGGCCGATGACGAGATCGACGAGATTCACGCGGAGATGTACAAGAACGTCGTGCAGATTACGAAGCACGAACCGAAGAAGATGAAACGGGCGCTCCACTTCCTCTCCGCGTCGCGCTATCTCGAGCGGATCGCGGATCTCGCTACGAACATCGCCGAAGATCTGATCTTCATGGTGACCGGCGTCGTCGTTCGCCATCGAATGGAACCGATTCCGGAGTTCGAAGAACCGAACGAGGAATGAACGGCGCGGGGCAAGCGGCGATCAGCTCTGCGCCACCCGCCTGAGGAGCGCCTGCAGCCGCGGATGATCGCGGATCTCGTCGTACAGCGGATGCAGTTTGATGCGGCCGGGACTCATCGCCTGCCACGGCGCCACCCCGACGATTTTCTCCATCTCGTCGATCGCACGATCGTGGTCGCCCAGAATCACATGGATTTCTGCGAGGTCCGCGGCGCGGCTCGGCGCGATATAGGCGTCGACGCTGCGCGGATAGAGTTCCACGCCCCGTTTTCCTTCCCGTACCGCGTCTTCCGCCCGGCCGAGCCTCGCGTACACGATTCCGAGCCTGCTTCTCGTCCGCGCGTCGTCCGGCATCTCCCGCACGCGCCCTTCGAGCGCTGCGCGCGCGGATTCGAAAAGCGCGCGGGCTTCCTCGTGTTCGCCGCGAAAAGCGTGAATCGCTCCGAGCATGTCGGAACGCGTCAAAAGCTGGAACTGCGTGTCGATCAATTCCGTTTCCAGACGGGAAGCCGCCTCGAATGCAGCGTCATAGTCACGGAGCACAAGCCGAATGAAGTATTCGGACTCGAAATCGCTGTCCGCCTGCGCCGGGGTCGGGCACGACTCGTAAAGGCGGCGTGCGGCCTCCCGGTCCCCCAGGTCGATATAGTTAAAGCTTCCGAACGTGTAGGCCGGACGGAGGTCGGGCGCCCTTGTGATGATGTCGTCGAAGTACTTGACGCCCTCTGCAAAACGACCCAGAACCTGCGTCAGGGTTTCGGCGTAGTTGAAAACCTTCCAGATCTCGTGCGGCGCGGCCTCCATGGCCCTGCGGTAGTATTCGAGCGCATCCTCGAACTTCCCCTGCCGACGACGCACGTTGGCGAGCGCTTCGAGTATCTCGGCGTCTTCGCCGAGTCCCTGCTGCGCCTTCGCGAATGCCTGCCACGCCTCTTCGTACTGCTTGCATCCGTGATAGTAGTAGTACCCGAGCGCGAACTGCGACCATGGAGAATCGGGCTCGAGTGCGAACGCGCGATCCACGGCGGCCTTCGACAGCGCGCGCCGCTCGTCCGACGTATCCCACTGCCAGTGATTGAATGCCGCGTGAGCGATGGCGAGCTCCACCCAGGCACGGTGAAATGCGGGGTCGAGAGTGACGGCCCGCTGAAACATGTCGACGGCGAGCTCCCAGGTTGCGGGATTGTCGAAGTCCGATTCTTTCGTAATCGCCATCCCGCGCCGGTACGCGTGCCACGCTTCGATGTTGTCCGTGAGCTGTTCCTCGATCGCGACTCTGTCTGTCGAGCGCAGCGTTACGTCGAGCTTGCCGACGACCTCTTCGGCAATCTCCGACTGCACACGGAAAATCTCGTCCATCGAGCGATCATAGCTGTTCGACCAGACATGCGTGTCGTCGGCCGTCTTGATGAGCTGCGGCGTGACACGAACACGACTCGTCGCATCCGCGCGTTTTTCCCAGCGCACGGTTCCCTCGAGCACGTAGTCGACATCGAGCTCTTCGCCGATCCGGCTCATCGTCTTGCCGGTGCGGTCATATTGCACGGCGGTCGTGCGCGAAATGACGGAGAGATCGCCGACACGCGCGAGACGGCTCGTAATCTCTTCGGTGATGCCCGCCGCGAAGTACGCGTCATCGGCCGAGCCGAGGTTTTCGAACGGGAGCACGACGATCCGCCTGCGCTCTTCGGCCGCCCGGGAGTCGGCCACGCCTGCCCCCCCGCCCGCGCCCTGCGTCGCCGGCGTCTTAGGAGGGTCGAGCGTGGAGGTGACGCCCGGTTCTCCGTCGTCCCCGCCGCGCAGCATGAAGAACACGACCAGCGCAGCGGCGATCACACCGATCACAAGCGCCGCCACACGGCCGGGGATATGAAACCCGGCGATCATGGTCGGCGAGGAGCCGGTCTCCGAGTCCTTGCCTGTCAGATCCTGCGCGATCGCCGCGAGCGTGGAAGGCGAGAGTCGCCCCTCTTCTCCGGAGTCCGGGCTGGAACTCCACGAGAGCACTTCGTTCTCCAGCGCGCCTGCCCCCGTGCTCGCCGGTGAGGCCGCGCCGGGGGCGCTCGCCTGTGCCGGCAATCCGGTCTGCGAGTGGAGGCGCGAATCGGAGTCCGTCTCGTCTTTCAGTCCTTCGAGTTCGTTGCGCACGTCGATCGCGGTCTGGTAGCGGCGGTCGGGATCTTTCGCGAGGCAGCGGGCAATGATGCGCCCCAGATGCCGCGGCGCGACGGGTCGAAGCTCCGTAACCGGCGCCGGCTCGTCTTTCAGGATCGCGGAGATCGTCGAGATGTTCGTCTTCCCCCGGAACGGCCGTGCGCCGGTGGCCATCTCGTAGAGCACGATCCCGAGCGAGAAAACATCCGAGCGCGCGTCGATTTCGCGTCCCTCCGCCTGCTCCGGCGACATGTACGCCACGGTACCGACGATGCGCCCCTCGCCGGTCATGTCGTCCGGGCCCGCGACCATCGTCTCTTCCGCCTCGCTTCCCGAATCGAGGAGCTTCGCGAGTCCGAAATCGAGGATCTTCACGTGGCCGCGCGCGTCGAACATGACATTCGCGGGCTTCAGATCGCGGTGCGCGATTCCTTTCGCGTGCGCGGCGGAGAGGGCGTCCGCCAGCGGGATCGCGATCCGGAAGAAGTCGGCAAGTTCCATCCCTCCCGGGACGATCGAACTCGAAAGCGTCTGCCCCTCGACATGCTCCATCGTCAGGAAGTGGACCCCTTCGGCCTCTTCGATCGAATAGAGCGTGACGATGTTCGGGTGGTTGAGGGCGGCAACGGCACGCGCCTCCCGCTCGAATCGGTGGCGGCGTTCCGCATCGCGCGCGAGTTCGGGCGAAAGCACCTTGAGCGCGACGTCGCGGCCGAGCTTCTGGTCGCGGGCGCGATACACTTCGCCCATGCCGCCTTCGCCGAGCTTCTCGATGATTTCGTAATGAGCCAGTGTGCGGTTCAGCATTGGATGGCGAGTTTACCACGACCCGCAACATCGATCACGGAAAGAGCGGTCATCGATGTGACGGAAGTTCCGCGCGCCGCCTGTCCACCCTGCGGCCCACCGCCACGCCGACGACGAAACCGATCAACATGTCGGGAAGATACGCGGCCCACAACGGAAGCAGGATATAGAGCGGATCGAAGACCCAGAACACGGAAACGAAGCTGTGGCACACTCCGATCACGCCGCCCGCGCACACACACATCGTGAGCCAGAAGCGTCCTCGATACGACTCGATCTTCATGAAAGGTCGTGCGGCAATCACGCGCCCGTGCAGAACGGCAAGTACGAAGAACGGGATCGAGAACCAGACCGACATCGGGATCATGAAGAGCAGAGTCTGGCCGTTCAGAAAATAGGACCACGGGAGCGTCGGCCGGTTCAGGCTCTGGAGGTACAACTTGACGGTGGCGCCCACGATCCAGGGCGCGGTCATTCCCGCCGCAATGATTTTCCATGCCATGGCGCGATCGCGCCCGTAACTCGTTCCGACGAAAACGAGCGCGGGGACCACGCACACGGCCAGCAGCAGCAGACCGATCTGAAAGATGTCCCGCGGTTCCATCGTTCCATTCCCGCGATGCCCGAGATCGGCAACGGTCGTCGAAAAGTCAGCGCAGAATCACGAAGCGTTTCGCCGGAGTCCCGTCTCCTGAAACGCGCGCGAAGTAAACACCGGGGCCCGCGCGATCGCCGCCTGCGGTCCGGCCGTCCCATGCGCCGCGGAGCGCGCCGCTTCCGGTCCCGCTCATGAGCACGTTTGCGACGCGGCGGCCGCTCAGCCCGAAAATCTCCAGCGTGGCGCGGCCTTCTCCGTCACGGAGCGAGCCTGTCGGCAAACCGCCGGCGTCCACGAAGAACTCGACCGACGAGGTGGAAGGATTCGGAGCCGTTACGATGCGGATACGATCCTGCCCGGGCCCCCCGCCGGGGAGAACGCCGGTCGGCGTTCCCGCTTCGTCGATCACGTGAACCTGTCCGGCAGCCGCGCCGAGCACGTTCTGCGTGATCTGCGTGCCGCCCGAACCCGGCCAGACGATCTCCACGTCGACCGCAGCCTGTCCCGGAATGCCGAAGTGCAGCGTGCCGTCGTTCTGAGACGAGAATCCGCCGTGAGCATCTTTCTCGCGCAATCCGAGCAGGTGCGCCGGGTCTCCCGCAAAACCGTTTTCGTAAACGGAAACGCGCGCGCCGATGCCGTCGCGATTCGAGTAACCGGTCCCCGTATCGTGGAAGTGCCCCGTGAGCCTGACCGCGATCCAGTCGCCTGCGGGCCGGTCGTTTCTATAAAGGT
>JABDJQ010000227.1 GCA_013002425.1 Gemmatimonadota bacterium | reverse complement strand
CACCGAATATTCCGCGTCGAGCAGGAGTTCGATCATGCGAAGTCGCGTCGGGTGGGCAAGGGTCCTCAGACACTCGGCCGCCGACTCGAAGCCTTGCAGAGAGAGCCGCTGATCATCGTTTTTGCCTGTTGTCATTATCCAATAATATCACGATATGTTGATATGTCAATCCGGCCTGCAGCAATGCAGTCCCGCCGTGAACGTTCGTCTTTTCTTCCAGATGCGGATCGGATTTGTCTCAGCCGTCCCCGTTCAGCAGCTCCGGGTACGTCTCGCGCATGACGAGCTTCGGCGTGCGGTCGACACGAAAGAGCCCCCAGTGCTTCTCGGGTTCGAGCGGGTGGTGCGAACCCTTCCAGGGCTCGTCGAATGCTTCGAAGACGAATGTGAGGATCTTCTCCTTCGTCGTCCATGCCAGCAGTTTCTCGTAGTACTTCGCCTGCAGTTTTTCCGAAGCGTTCGCCGGTTCGATGCCGCGCCCGTTGGACGCCGTAGTCCATCCGGCTTCGGTGATCACGACCGGCTTGCCGGGGTAGTGGTCCGCGACGGAGTAGTAGTTCTCCTGGGTATGGGCGAGCGCGGCGTCGAGCGACTGGTACTCCCATACCGGATAGGTGTGCACCGAGAGAAAGTCGAGCTCGTCGGCCAGCAGCTCCAGCTCGTCCGTCCACGGCACGTAGTTCTCGCAGAACGTCACGGGCTGATCGATTGCGGCCTTCAGCCGGCTCAGGCGGGACAGCAGACTCTTCACCGGCACCGGATGGTCGGTCCATTCGACGACGGCTTCGTTTCCGATCGATACGGAGAACACGATATTCGGGTAACGATTCGCGAGCGCGATCGCCCTGTCGACTTCGGCGTCGTTGGCTTCCCTGTTGGCGCGGAGCGTCTTCGCGTCGTATTCCGCGCCCCACGGGCACTTCGGATTGTTCGCCTCCGCGGCGGTCGCCATGCCGAGCATGACCTTGAAGTCCAGACCCTCACGATGAATGACGTCGAGGGTCCTCTCGGCGTGGGTCTGCGAGTCATAGAGCCGCAGGTACTTCCAGTTCTTCGCGAGGATCAGCAGGTCTTCGCGAATCTCTTCGTGAGTCGGAAAGACGCCGTCGTCCGGGCTCTGGCCCTCGCGATATCCGGAGTAGCAGACGGCGTTTCCGTGAACGAGATCCAGGCTCGCCGCCCGGCTCTTCGAACGGGATGCGTCAGACATACTTCAGTTTCCCGTCCTTGTCCCAGATCCCCCAGTAGGCGCCGACGTCTCCCTCGCTCCCGGCTTTCCAGCCCTCGTCGAACGACGAGAACCAGAAGATCTCGACGCCGTCCTCTTCGGCCCACTGATACGTGTCGACGAAATACTTCGCCGCGTGCCGGAGCGATGCGATGTTGCCCCTCGTGACGGGGCCGCCGCTCGGCCAGCCGGTCTCGGTGATGATGACTTTCTTGCCGGGGCCGGCCACCTGGCTCGCCCGCCGGTACATGTCCTTCATATAGACGAGCGCGTATTCGGCGGGGCACCCTTCCCAGTAGGGGTAGCAGTTGGCGAGCACCACATCGCACGCGGCGGTGACCTGCGGGTAATCGACGAACTTGAAGTAAGCGTCGACATAACCGACCGGCACGCCCGGCGCGGCTTCCTTGACCCGCCGCATATACTCGATCAGCTGGTCGGCCGTCAGTTCGTCGCGCAGAAGCACTTCGTTGCCGACGGCGAGAACGCCCGCGTGGCCGGCCCGGGCGATCTCGATCGCGTTGGCGATCTCGGCCTCGTTCTGCTCCAGGTTGCCGTCGAGCCAGACTCCGACCATGGTCTTCAGCCCGCGCTCCGCGGCGATGCCCGGGATCAGTTCGTTCCCGTCGGTGCACGAGAAAGTGCGGATCCAGCGTACGTACGGTTCAAGGACGCTCAGCCGCTCGCGGATCTGGGCCGCGCCCAGTTCGGTGCCCGGCCCCTGGCCTTCGACGTAGGGGCTGAAGGAGATCCCGTGGATCCCCGCTTCGAGGATTTTCCGCGCCAGCGCGTAGAGTTCGTCGTCCGAGAGCCCGGAGGTATCGATTCCGGCCAGGGACAGATATCGTTCATAAGGATGGGACATGATTTCCTTTCGGGGGCCGGTCATGGTCGGGCGGCAGCCCGGTACCCGGCGCTCTGGATCTGTTTTATATGGAATAATGAATTATATCTGCGGGACGGATACGATACAAGCCCGGGGGCGGACCCCGTGGCAGGGGCCGAGGGCAGCGCCGGGCGGCCGGGGTTTCGCTACTGAATCGGCTTCCGC
>JABDJQ010000214.1 GCA_013002425.1 Gemmatimonadota bacterium | reverse complement strand
CCGAGGTACGGCTTCCCGTTGATCAGAACGCCGGGCGATTTTTTGATGCCGCACCCCATCCCCTCGATCTTCTCGGCGCGTAACCGGCTCACGAGCGCCTTGTCCTTCATGTCGGCCTCGAACTTCGCCACGTCGAGTCCGAGTTTCTTCGCGTGCGCCACGAAGGATTCGTGCGTCAGATCATCCTTGTTCTCGAACATGAGATCGTGCATCTCCCACTCCCTGCCCTGCTTCGAGGCTGCGAGAAAGGCGAGCGCGGCCGGCACGGACTGCTCGTGCGACTTGAGCGGGAAGTTCTTGAAGTAGTAGGCAATGGAAGAAGAAGGCTCGAGGCTGATCTTGCGAAGCGCGGTCGAGGCCACGAAACAGTAGGGACATTCGAAGTCGGCGTAGATCAGCACTTTCACCGGAGCCTTCGCGTTCCCGGAAGCGGTCAGACCGTCCATGACCGGTTCGAAGACTTCGGGCGGGTAGACGGAAAGCCTGCGGTTCTCGACCGACTCCGTGATCTCGGACGCGTCTTTGTTCGCCTCCGCGCGGCGCACCGCGAAGTTCGCGAGCATGCGCGCGGTCTTGTCGTCGGGGGACGTCGTCAGACACTCGAGAATCGTGCCTTTGCACGCCCCGTAGCTTTTCGCGGTGCGGAGCACTTCTTCCACGACAGCCTTGTGTCCCTTCGACAGCTTCTCGCCGCCTTCGACGAGATTCCACGGCACGTCGGCCGCGAGCGCCGCCCGCAAGGGCGCGAAGAAGAGTGCGGCGAACGCCGCGAACGCAATCCATTTATGCATGTCGATGCCTCCCGAGAAAACGATCGACCCCGAAGCGGCCGTCGTCGTACTTCCATACAAAAAGCCCCATCGCGAGCCACACGAGGTCCCGCAACAAGGTTCGATAACTGATTTCCGCAGCCGCCTCGCCCGACGCGAAGCATCCGCAGTTGATCTGCAATCCCTTGCCGAGCGCGATTCCGAGCGCCACCGTGAACATCACCATCATGACGCTTATCAGAAACGCGTTTTCCTTCGTCAGCAATCCGACGATCAGGAACGCGCCCGTGAACAGCTCCAGCCAGGGCAGCAGAATCGCGAACAGGTTGATGAGTGAAAGCGGCAGAATCTGATAGGTCGCGACGGAGAGCGCGAAGTCGAACGGCTCGAGGATCTTCGCGTAGCCGGCCACGACGAACACACCGCCCAGGTAGAGTCGAAGAGGAACGGAAACGAGTGCGAACGCCCCTGCGGCGGTCATGGGCTACTCGGTCTCTTTCACGACGAGCTTCGTCCACTCGTCGCCTTCTTCCAGGTAGTTCACGAAAGTCATGCCCTGGGAGAAGAGGTCGTCCGCGAGCAGTTTCGCCGTCTCGGGATCGCCGATGATCACGAGACCGCGATCGCCGGCCTGAGAGCGCAGTTCGTCGATCTCCTCCTGGCCGACGGAAAAGAGCGGATCGTACGGCAGGTTGACGGCGCCCGCCGCGGAGCCGGCGGCGAAAGCGTCCGGTTCGCGCGCGTCGACGAGAAGATAATAGTCCGGGTGCTCGAGCACTTCGGCGATCGCGATCGGCTCGGCCGTTTCGGTCGTCTCGTCGCAGTCGTCATAGATTTCGTAGTCGGAATCCGCGGCCCAGGCGAGCGGCGTCGTCCGCGTGGCGTTCACGGCAAAGGCCACGACGAACGAGAACCCGACAATTCCGAGTGACCGGAACAGGAAAGATTTCATCAGATTGAACTCGCTTTCGATAAATGGCGGCACGGGCAGGCCGTAGCTGTTGTATTTACCCCGCTCAGGCGCTCTTCGTTCCGGTTTCCGGAGCCCCGAAAAGCTCTTCCAGCGCCCGGACTCGATACTCGAAGATCTTAGCAATATCCCGCTTCACGATCAGCTTGTGAATGAGGGCACCTCCGGGAACGTCGTAGCGGACCTCGTCGATTACGCGCGTCCCGTTTCCGGCTTTCTCGAAGCGATGCGTATGGTGCCAGACCTTGTAGGGCCCCTTGCGCTGTTCGTCCACGAAGCGGTGAGGCGGGTCCCACACCGTGATCTCGCTCTGCCAGCGGAGCGGGAATCCGTGCACCTTGAGCCTGTAGTCGATCAACCGGCCCTCTTCCATCCGGACCGGAGTTTCGGACACGATCCGGAAATCGAGCCAGGGAGGCGTGATGCGGCTCAGATTCGAGGCGTCCGCGAAGAACGCGAAGACCTCGTCCAGTGGGAGCGGAATCAGCTGCTCCGTTTTCAGTTCGTACATGGGGCCCTCGTTCCTGACAGTTTAGAAGGGATAGGCACTTCCAACTGTAAAATTCCAGCAAATCCTTGTATACATATACATTGAGAAATACGTGACGCAAAGCAATACGAATCCCGACCCCGCAGGAACCCGATGACGAACCAAACACTTCCGCGAGACCGCAGCGTAGACTGGGGAAGCAGCATCCCTTTTCTGTTGATGCACGTATCGCTCGTCTCCCTTTTCTGGGTCGGCTTTTCGTGGGCCGCGCTCGCTCTCGCCGTTCTTTTTTACGTCGTGCGCATGTTCGCGATCACGGGATTCTATCATCGCTACTTCTCGCACAAGACATTCAAGACGTCCCGGTGGTTCCAGTTCGTCATGGGAGTGGCCGGATCGAGCGCCGTACAGAAGGGCCCGATCTGGTGGGCCGCGCATCACCGGCACCATCACGCGCACTCCGACGACGAACACGACGTGCACTCGCCGCGGCGGCTCGGCTTCTGGATGAGCCACGTCGGCTGGATCATGACCACGGAATCACTCGACCCGCCCTCCCGCTACGTGAAGGATCTGCGCTCCTGTCCCGAGCTCGCGTTCCTCGACCGGTTCTACCTGGTCGTCCCGATCCTGTTCGGCGCGTTCGTCCTCGGACTCGGCTTCGTGATCGAACGGTTTTTCCCGTCGTGGGGAGCGTCCGCGGGACAGGTGTTCGTCTGGGGTTTCCTCGTTTCGACCATCGCTCTCTACCATGGCACCTACACGATCAATTCGCTGTCGCACAAGTTCGGCCGGCAACGCTTCCGGACCGGCGACGACAGCCGGAACAACTTCTGGCTCGCTCTGCTC
>JABDJQ010000175.1 GCA_013002425.1 Gemmatimonadota bacterium | reverse complement strand
GTCCGCACTCATGACCGAGGCTGATCTGTGCGAGGTTTCCGTGTCGGAAGAGGCGCCGCTTCTGAAAGGCGAAGGATGGCCGAACGAAATGGCGGTTCTCTGGATTTTTGCCCGCGCGGCACGAGAGCAGGTGCGGGAACAACCGCAGGGCAGCGGCTACGCTCTGTTCGCGGATTACTGGTTCGCACCGGACGGCCGGGTATGGGCCGTTCACTTCGTGGTCTGCGATCAGAACGGCGACTGGGTCATCGTGGACATGCAGAACAGCCACCACGAAGACTTCCGTAAGATCGATCCGAAAGATATCGCGGACTGCGATCGGATCGTGCAGGAGCGACTCGCGATGTACCTGAAGGAGGGAGATCACAGTCAGTAGGCTGCGGAACTCCCGGTTTCGGGCCTCCATAAGTGATTCTACGTATCCGGTTCGGCCCCGCAGGTATTGACGCGCCGGGCGATGCAGGGCATCCTCTCGTACAGGAATTCAGCAAGGAGAGAGGTGCATGGCCAAGGGGAAACAGATCGGTATCCTGACGGGCGGCGGAGACGTGCCCGGTTTGAATTCGGTGATCAAGTCCGTGGTCTATCGCGCGAGCGAGATGGGACGCGAAGTCATCGGTTTTCGCAAGGGCTGGGAAGGGCTGACCCATTCCGACCTCAGCGAGGGCGACGATCCGCGATACGTCTGGCGTCTTTCGCGTGACAACACGCGCCGAATCGACCGCAGTGGCGGCACCGTGCTGCACACGTCACGCACGAACCCCAAGCGGGTGCACAAGAGCCGGCTTCCCTCCTTCATGAGCGACGCGGAGATCGGACGTCTGCCGGAAAACGGCGATTCTCTCGACTTCACATCCGTAGTTCTCGAAAAGCTGCAGAAGCTCGACATCGGAACGCTGATCACGATCGGCGGCGACGACACGCTGAGCTTTTCCGCGCACCTTCATGACGCGGGCATGCCGGTCATCGCCATTCCGAAAACGATGGATAACGACGTGCGCGGCACCGAGTACTGCATCGGTTTCTCGACCGCGATTACGCGCGCCAAAGATCTCATCACCCGCCAGCGGACCACGCTGGGTTCGCACGAGCGCATCGGCGTCTTTCGGATCTTCGGCCGCGACGCCGGCTTCACGGCGCTCTATACGAGTTACGTGACATCGACTCGCTGCCTGATCCCCGAGTTCTCCTTCGATCCGGACCACCTTTGCGAGCTGCTGGTCGCCGACAAGCGTGACAATCCAAGCGGCTACTCGATGGTGGTTGCGTCAGAGGGGGCCGTCTGGAAGGGGCAGGAACTCGCCGAATATGGCGAAGCCGACGCCTACGGGCACAAGAAGAAGGTGGATATCGGCCACGCTCTCGCGGAGGAGATCCGGAGCCGGACGGGCGAAGAAACGATGACCAGCGATCTGACGTACGACTTGCGAAGCGGTGACCCCGACTCGATCGATCACATGGTCGCCATCACGTTCGCCAACATCGCGCTCGATCTCGTAGCCTCCGGCGTCGTCGGCCGGATGGTCGCGATTCGCGACGGGAACTACGCGCACACCACGATTCCCGACCCGAGCCTCGGGCCGCGCACGGTCAACATCGCGCAGCTCTACAATCCCGAGCGTTACCGTCCGAACTACGCTTCCAAGATCGGATCGCCGCTGCTGCTCAGCAACGCGTAGGGTCGGACGATCAGGAGTGGGAATTCGCCATTCTCCGAACGCCCATGAGTGGGATACACTGATTACATGCCACTTGCCATCGGATCCCAACTCGGCCGTTACACCATTGTCGCCCCGCTCGGGGCGGGCGGAATGGGCGAGGTGTATCGCGCCCGCGACGATCGGCTGGGACGCGATGTCGCTCTGAAAGTATTACCTGCCGCCGTCGGCGCGGACCCGGAACGTCTTGCCCGGTTCGAACACGAGGCGCGCACGGTGGCGGGTCTCAACCATCCGAACATCGTCGTGCTTCACTCGGTCGAGGACGAAGCCGGTACGCGATTCCTGACCATGGAACTCGTCGACGGGCAGGGGCTCGATACGCTCGTGGTCCCGGGAGGAATGCCCTTCGATCGCGTCATCGAACTGGGGAGTGCGATCGCCGAGGGGCTCGCGGCGGCGCACGAAAAGGGTGTGGTACACCGCGACCTGAAGCCCGCGAACATCATGTTGACCCGGGACGGCCGCGTCAAAATACTCGACTTCGGACTCGCCAAACTCACGACCGCCCAATCCGAACTCGACTCGACCCAGGTCGCGACGATCGCGGAGCCGCTTTCGGCTGCGGGTCAGGTGATGGGCACGGTGCCTTACATGGCGCCCGAACAGGTGCGCGGGGAGGATGTTGATGCCCGCACCGATCTCTTCGCGCTCGGTGTCGTACTTTACGAACTGCTGAGTGGTGTGCGCCCGTTTCAGGGTGCGACGCCGGGCGTCGTGAGCAGCGCCATCCTCTGTGAACCGCCGCCGCCGCTGGTGAACACGCGCAAGGACATTCCATCGG
>JABDJQ010000164.1 GCA_013002425.1 Gemmatimonadota bacterium | reverse complement strand
CTCTGGGTCGGCGGAGTGACGGACGACAACGATACACTCGTTTCGGCTGCCGTGTACCAGAGCGAAATGTGGCCCGACTTCTTCAATCCTCTCGAAACGATGTACAACACGTGGGAGGGGCGACCCGGCGGCCTTCGGAATACCGATGACCACGGCGACGGTGAAATCGACGAAGACGAAATCGACGGCGTAAACAACGATCCGTGGAATGACACGCGCATCGACGAAGACCACGGGGCGATTTCACAGCAGATGTTCCGCTGCACGTACTACGACACGACGAACTTCTTCAATATCAACAACACGAACCCGCGCCAGCTTCATTTCCCGCTCGGTCTCAAAATCGACCAGGAGTCGTATCAGTGGGTGGGGGCGGCATGGGACGACTTCGTCGGGATGGACTTCAAGATCGAGAACATCTCCGAGGAAATCATCAACAACGCTTACGTGGGATTCATGATCGATTCCGACGTCGGTGACTTCCGGATTGCGGAGGGTTCGTTCTATACGGACGACTTGTCCAACTTCATATCGCAAGACACGACCATACAAGTCGCAGGAGGGGAGGACGAAGAGCTCTCCCTCAACGTGGCCTATATGCGAGACGCGGAAGGGGGCGATGACGAGGATTTTGCGCAGGGCCTGTTCGGCGTGATGTTCCTCGGTCACACCGTCGATACGCTCGGCATCACCGCCCCCGAAAAGACGCAGATTCACGCGTATCGTTCGTGGTCGAGCGGGGAAGAGGATCCTGAAGACGACGCGGAGCGCTATCGCTATCTGCGCGGCAATAACTGTTTCGGCGGCGTCTGCCTTCAGCATATCGATCCGCCCGAAACGCGCGCCGCGGATTATCGCATGCTCGTTTCCGCCGGCCCGTTCCGTGAACTCCTTCCGGGCGAGACGCTCGATTTCCAGGCGGCTTTCGTGATGCTCGATCCCAAGGGCCTCGACAGAAATGACGAAGAGGTCGTTCGGAATCAGATGCTCACGAACGCGATCGCGGCGCAGCGAATCTTCAACCGCGACTGGACGGCCGCATCGGCGCCCCCGCCGCCCAACATGGAACTCATTCCGGGCGATCACCGGATTACGATCGAGTGGGACGATTTCTCCGAACTCACGCGCGATCCGCTGTCGGGCAAGCTGGACTTCCAGGGCTACCAGGTCTGGAAAGCCACGGGCTGGCGGCGTGAGACCGCCGATCCGAGCGACGAAGCGTGGTTCCTGATCGCCGATATCGACAAGAGTGAACTTTCCGACTTCGACACTGGCGCGCAGGGGATCGGCAAGTACCGTTTCGTCGACGCGACGGACGTCAAGAACGGATTCCCTTACTGGTACGCCGTAACCGCGTACGACTCGGGAGACGACGACGAGGGAATCCCGCCGCAGTTCGGGAAGTTCTCCCAGTCCAAGCAGCTCGTGTATGCGCGCTTCTCGCCGACACGATCGCTCGACGACGCCGTCGACGTCTATGAAATCGACAACAGCTCGGGGGATGTTCTTTCCAAGGAGATCCGGACCGTGGAGAATGTCCATGTCGTGCCGAACCCGTACAAGCAGGACGCCGACTGGGACGAAGCCGATTCGAATGTCAACGCAACGGGTCGCAAGGTCTATTTCGTGAATCTCCCGCGGAGGGCCACGATTACGATCTACACGCTCGCCGGGGATCTGGTGCAGGTTCTCGAGCACGACTACTCGTCGGCTCCCACCGAAGACCGTACATACTGGAATCTCGTTTCGCGAAACAATCAGGAGATTGTGAGCGGCGTTTATCTGTACCACATCCAGTCGGATGTCGGTGAGAAAGTCGGACGTTTTGCCATCATTCGCTAAGAAGGAGCGGACATTGAATTTCCGCCACAGCCATACAAGAAGGGGGGAGAAGAAGTTGAAGGGGATGAAGCTCGCCATGGGGCTCGTCGGACTCGTTCTTCTTCACGGAACGGCCCACGGAACCGAAATCTTCGCAAAAGTCGGCACGATCGGCGCCCAGTTCCTCAAATGGGGAGTCGGCGGTCGCGGGGTCGCGATGGGAGAGGCATTCGTAGCAGTCGCCGATGACGCGTCGGCGCTCTACTGGAATCCCGCCGGAATCGCGCAACTCGACGGAAACAGTCATGTCTTCCTTTCGCACGCGTCACTTCCCGCGGACATCGGGCATGAATTCGCCGGATACGTATTCACGTACGGCAGCATTCCCGGGGTGCTCGGAATCTCGGTGAACGTGCTTCAGATGGATCCGATGATCCGCACTACGGAATACAATCCGGACGGGATCAACCTTGCCGGGAGTGAAGAACTCGAACAGTTCGACGCCGGCGACCTCGCCATCGGCTTCACTTACGCGCAGTTCCTGACGAACAAGTTCTCGTTCGGGGGAACGATCAAGTGGATTCACCAGGGACTCGAGGACGAGTTCGCCGAAGCTCTGAACTTCGACTTCGGAACGCTCTACGACACCGGGTTCCGAACGATCACGATCGGGATGGCCATTTCGAACATCGGTCCGGAAATGCAGTTCATCGACCAGCAGTTCTCGCCGCCGACGAACTTCAA
>JABDJQ010000110.1 GCA_013002425.1 Gemmatimonadota bacterium | reverse complement strand
ACCCTCGGCCGCGCCCATCGTGGAGGCACGATCCGCGAGAAAACGCGCGCCGACGATCAGCAGCATCACGATGATCATGATGAGCCGCCCCTTCGGTATCGGGAAGCGGCCGGGTCTCCTGATCGTGGTCGGGTTTCGTTTCATCAAGTTTCCTGAAGTTTCCTGACGTTGACCGGCGGTTCCTGGTGAAGGGTGTGCGGCGCGCCTGTGCTACGCTTCCCGTGAACGGTATCACAGGTTTGCAGAAGGAGGTACCGGGCGCATGGAATGGATCGTTCTCGGCAGCGGCAATCACAAGCCGAACGGCGAGCGCGGCTCGTCGGGGCACGTGCTGCGGGGCGAAGGTCCGCCGGTGCTGATCGACTGCGGCGCCGGCTCTTTTCACGCGCTCGATTTGGCAGGCGTCGAACCGTGGTCGATCGAAACGATCTGGATCACGCACCTTCATCCCGATCATGTCGCGGACCTCGTGCCGCTGCTTTTTCGTCTGCGCGTCGAAACGAAGGCGTGCGGCCCGAAGACGCTCGCGATGTACGGGCCGCGGGGGCTGGAGCGCCACCTGCGCATGCTCTACGATCTGCATGCGCCGCACATCGCGGTGCCGGAGCTCACGGTCACCGTGCACGAGCTGGACGAAAGTCGCCTCGCGCGCGCGATCGAGTGCGGGGGGTGCGACGTGCGCCCCGTTCGCATGGATCACGGCACGATGGTCGCTTTCGGTTACCGCTTCACGAACGCGGCCGGACGCGCCGCCGCGTACACGGGTGACACGGGGCCGTCGGACGCGATCCTGGAACTGGCGGCCGGCGCGGACCTGCTCGTGATCGAAGCGACGGCGCGCGAGCGAGGGACGCTGCCGCAGCATCTTACGGCGACCGAAGCGGGCGAGTTCGCGGCGAAAGCGGGAGTCGGCGGCGTGATTCTGGTGCATCTCGAACCCGACCGCGACGAGAAGGAACTGCTGGAGGAAGCGGGCCGCGCATTCGGCGGCCGGCTGTTCGCGGGCCGCGACGGGCTTGTCGTTTCGGTCGTCCCGACACAGGATTCGACGAAGGAGTGAATCGACCGATGACGAGACTGGGGCTCCTGGGGACGGGAAGACACGGCGTTCGCTACGCACAGCATCTTCGCGCGGGTGACATCGAAGGCGCGGAGCTTCGCGCGATCGGCCGGCGCGATCATGAAGCGGGGCGCGCGCTCGCGGGCGAGTGGGGCGTCGCGTACTGCGAGAGTGCGGCGGAGATGGCGGCGCGCGATGACGTCGACGCGCTGCTCGTCGTTTCGCAGTCGCACCATCATCTGGACGCGGTGCGCGCCGCGGCGAATCACCGGAAGCCGGCGCTCATCGAAAAGCCGCTCGCGATGACGGTTCGGGAGTGCGACGAGATCGCGGCGCTCGTGCGCGACGCGAAGATCCCGGCCATGGTCGCGCAGACCACGCGCTACGAAGGGCCGGTGGCGGGGCTGCTCGCCGCGCTCCCCCGGATCGGGGCCGTCCGCCAGATCAGCTTCGTCCTCACGAGCGAAGACCGCACGCACGACGAGGCGGGCTCGTTCGCGCCGCGGCTCGACGACGGCGGCGCGATTCTCGATTCGGGCGTCCACTACTTCGATCTGCTCGGCCTGCTCGTCGATCCGGTCGCGTGGGTCTCGGCTTCGCCGCTGCACGTGCGCGGGACGCATCTCGACGACGGCTACTCGGCCGTTCTCGAAACGCGCGCCGGCGTGCGGGTCACGATCAACATGGGGCGCTGGGGGAAGTCGCGGCACGAGTTCGTCGAAGTCGCGGGCGACGAGGGGATTCTGCATTTGTCGCGCACGCCGCCTTCGCTCGCTCTGATCGAGGGGCGCGCGCGTGTGGAGCTCCCGTTCCCCGAGGTCCCGGGAACGATCGTCCCGACGCTCGAGGATTTCGTCCGTGTCGCGCGCGGCGAGATCGAGTCCCCGATTCCGATCGAGGCGGGCCGCGAGGCTGTCCGGATCGCCGAAGCGTGCTGCCAATCTGGCGGACGCAGAATCGATCTCGAGTAGCGCTCTGCCACTTCCATGAGAAATCTGCCAAACTGACACGTTCCGATTCCGTCTTGCGCTCCCGTTCGATCTTTCGTATTCTGTAATACGGTTGGTTTGCAACCACTTACGACGAACGAGCGCGTTTGGTACGGCAATTGCGATCAAAGCGCACGGATTGAGGAAAGCGGACCCCGTTTCCGGCGGTTTCGTACGATTTCCAACCTCATCAATGTACAGAGAACCCGTCGGCAGCGGCCGACGCGTATGCCCAGCAATGGGAAAGGAGTCAAAGAGGATGAGCATCAAACCTCTGAACGATCGCATCCTGGTCAAGCGCCTGGAAGCGGAAGACAAGACGGAAGGCGGCATTATCCTTCCGGACAGCGCCAAAGAGAAGCCGAATCAGGGCAAAGTCGTCGCGGTAGGCGAAGGCTCCCGCGGCAAAGACGGCAAGCGCACGCCGGTTCAGGTCAAAATCGGCGATACGATCCTGTTCTCGTCCTATGCGGGCACGGATCTCAAGTTCGACAACGAAGACCTGATCATTCTCCGTGAAGATGACGTCTACGGAGTAATCGAGTAACTCGATTCCCTCCAGGAAAGGATAAAGAGATATGCCTGCGAAGCAGTTGAAATTCAATGATGAAGCGCGGCGCGCGATCCTCTCGGGTGTCGAGAAGCTCGCCAGCGCGGTAAAGGTGACGCTCGGTCCGAAGGGCCGCAACGTCGTCCTCGACAAAAAGTTCGGTTCGCCGATGATCACGAAAGACGGCGTTTCGGTCGCCAAAGAGATCGAGCTCGAAGATCCGTATGAAGACATGGGCGCGCAGCTCGTCCGCGAAGTCGCTTCGAAGACGAGCGATGTCGCCGGTGACGGAACGACCACGGCCACGGTTCTCGCCGAAGCGATCTATCGCGAAGGCCTGAAGAACATCACCGCCGGTTCCAATCCGATGGAACTGAAGCGCGGGATCGACAAAGCCGTGATCGCGGTCGTCGACGAACTCCACAAGATGTCGAAGAAGGTGCGTGACCGCCTCGAAATCTCGCAGGTCGCCGGCATCTCGGCGAACTCGGACGAAGAGATCGGCACGATCATCGCCGACGCGATGGACAAGGTCGGCAAAGACGGCACGATCACGGTCGAAGAAGCCAAGTCGATCGAAACGACCCTCGACGTCGTCGAAGGGATGCAGTTCGATCGCGGCTACCTCTCGCCGTACTTCGTGACGAATCCGGATGCCATGGAGGCGCAGCTCAGCGACGCTCTCATTCTCATCCACGAAAAGAA
This sequence comes from Gemmatimonadota bacterium, assembly GCA_013002425.1. Lineage (GTDB taxonomy): Bacteria > Orphanbacterota > Orphanbacteria > Orphanbacterales > Orphanbacteraceae > JABDJQ01. Next base: position 1,768 of record JABDJQ010000110.1, on the reverse strand, counting down.
GATCTCGAATCTCAAAGACATGCTTCCGCTGCTCGAGAAAGTCGCGCAGACGGGCCGTCCGCTCCTCATCATCTCGGAAGATGTGGAAGGCGAAGCCCTCGCGACGCTCGTCGTGAACAAGATCCGCGGCACCTTGCAGGTCGCGGCCGTCAAAGCCCCGGGCTTCGGTGACCGTCGCAAGGCCATGCTGCAGGACATCGCGACGATCACGGGTGGTCGCGTGATCACGGAAGATCTCGGCCTCAAGCTCGAGAACGTCACGACGGCTGATCTCGGCAAAGCCAAGCGCGTCACGATCGACAAGGAAAACACGACGATCGTCGAAGGCGCCGGCAAGAAGACCGACATCACGGGTCGCGTTGCGCAGCTTCGCCGCGAAATCGAAGAAACCACGTCCGACTACGATCGCGAAAAGCTCCAGGAGCGTCTCGCGAAGCTGGCCGGCGGCGTGGCCGTCATCAACGTCGGCGCTGCGACCGAAACGGAAATGAAAGAGAAGAAGGCCCGCGTCGAAGACGCCCTGCACGCCACGCGCGCTGCGGTGGAAGAAGGCATCGTCCCCGGTGGCGGTGTCGCGTTCCTTCGTACGATCGCGGCTCTCGACAAGCTCAAGGTGACGGGCGACGAAAAGGTCGGCGTCAGCATCGTGAAGCGCGCCCTGACCGAGCCGATTCGCCAGATCGCGAAGAACGCCGGCAAAGAAGGCTCGTTGATCGTCGAGCATGTTACGAAAGAGACGAAGTTCGTCGGCTACAACGCGCAGACGGACAAGTATCAGGATATGTTCAAGGCCGGTGTCATTGATCCGACGAAGGTGTCGCGGAGCGCGCTCCAGAACGCCGCGTCGATCGCCGGTCTCATGCTCACCACGGAAGTTCTCGTGACCGAGATTCCGTCGGATGACGCACCGATGGCTCCGGCGCCGCAGGGCGGCGGTTACGGCGACTTCTAAGCCGTAACGTCATCGACTGATCGACTGCAAAGTCAGAAGGCCCGCATCTCTTTCGAGGTGCGGGTCTTTTTTCGTGCCCTTCCGGAAGGCGGCGCGAGGCTACCTGCCGGCGAGCGGATGTTTCATCGTGAAGGAATCGAGGAGCGCCCCTGACGTATCGATGACGTCCGCATGAAATCGGTCGTCGGTGACGCGGCAGAGCAGGAAGAAGTGGTGGTCCTTGAAACCCGTTTCGTACGTGTCTGCGGGTAGTTCGTGCAGTGCGGGAAACGCGAGCGGGGGCTCGCGCTTCGAGCCGCGGTTGATGCGGCCGCCGGCGCCCCCGCATGTCAGGTACACCGTCGACGGTTCGCCGGGGCGCGCGGGGCCGCCGTCCCGGATCGACTTCGAGCGCGTATAGCAATGCTGGTCGCCGTTGAAGAACACCGCGACTCCGGCGTCTTCCATCACGCGGCAGATCGCATCCTCTCCCGAACGCCCCTCGTAGACATTCTTCCTGCCGGAGTATCCCTCCGCGCCGTAGTACGAACGGTGCCCGAACCCGAAGGTCCAGCGCGTGTCGGCCGGTCGGGTCGCGAGATCCGCGTCGAGCCACTCCCTCTGCGGCGAACCGGGCGTGTTGATGCCTCCGTTCGGCCGGCAGCTGCTGTACCCGCGCAGCGTCGAGTCCGAAGCGTCGGAGTTGTTCTCGATCACGAAGAAGTGAGCCCGCTTGTGGTCGAACGAATACCAGCCGCCGTTCGCGAAATATTCGGGGTAGAGCGCCATCGAATACGCGTAATCTTCGTAGTCGCCCTCATGATTGCCGAGCACGGG
>JABDJQ010000029.1 GCA_013002425.1 Gemmatimonadota bacterium | reverse complement strand
GATCCGAGGCGCTGGCCACTTCGATGAGATCGAACTCGTAACTGGCGTCGATAATCGTGGAAAGCCCTGTTCGCGGATCCAGCCCGATGGCCTGGAATTAGCCGTTCGCCGGATCCCGCGGAAGCTGGACCTGAACCAGCGGGTTCGAATCGACGCGCCGGAACCGGCTCAGAAACTCCGTGGGCGCCCTCCCCTCCATGCCGTTCGGGCCGACGGAAATCACCTGATCGCCGGGCGCGATCGGAAAGAGCCCGAAGCTTCCCATCCGCGGGACGAGAACTTCCTGCCCTTCCACGATGAACGGGGTCTCGTGCGGCAGGTTCGCGGACGGGTTCTGACCGCGGTCGAGCAGCACGAGCATGTCGAGACCCTCGACCAGGGCCGCCTCGCGCAGGTTCTGCAGCGGAACGGCGGAGTTCAGACTGCGCACGCTCCTGACGTTAGCGTCCACGGCGTGCAGGCCGCGCGCATCGACCTGGCGCTCGAGCGTCACGGCGATCTCCAACTGCTCGCTCCGGCCCGGATTGATCTCCCGTACGACGCGATCGTAAAGGGGGCCGTGCGAAAAGTAGAGACGGTTCGTGCCGGCGGGAAGTCGCACGAACCCCGTGCCGGTTCCGAGATACCGCTGCGCACGATGCGGCACGAAAAGCTCGTCGGCGCCGGCGTGAACGTGGGAGACTTTTGCGGGGATCAGATCGCCTCGCTCGTCCCGGACTTCGATCGTGACTTTCGCTTCGTCGTCCATTTGCAGACGAAGCTCCCCGGACTGCTCGAACGCGGGGTTGAAGTGGCGATACGGCCCCACGGTTCCATTGCTCGTCACGGCCCGCGCGTCGTAAACGCCGGCGGGCAGGCGCGCCAGAAAACGGCCGTCAGGACCGGGGCGAATCAGCGAGTACGGCGTTCCGTCTCTTCTGACCTCGACCCAGGTGTCGTGCAGCAGATCGTCGAAATCCTCGTGATAAATCCGGCCGGGAACGGGGATCGAATGATCCGGCGACATCGTCGTGAGCAGCGCGCCCGGATCCGGCCCGCCGACGAAGAGGCGCCGCACGAACGTCTCCGTTTCTTTCGCGCCGATCCGAAACGGCGTGAACGTCACGCGAATCGCGTTTTCGTTCTGCGGCGTGATCGAGCCGGCGAAGGGAGACTCCCACCCGTAGGTGACGCCGTTCCCGATCAGCAGAATGCGAGACGGAGTCGCGACGAACTCTTCGGCCGTCGGTCGCCCGGCGCTCAATCTTCCGTAACCGGGAACGAAGGCCCAGGCCGTGCCGAGCGCGATCCGGTCGCCTACGATCACGCTGTCGAGCATGCCGCGCATGCCGTTTCTGTATTCGGTCGTGATCTCGAGATGGTCGCTTCCGTCGGAGAGCGAGTACGTGGTCGTAATCTCGATGTTGTCGTTTCGGCTGTCTTTCCCCAGGAAGCGAACGGAAGCGCGTGTCCCGGTGCCCGCGATCTCCATCGTCTGGTAACGGACCTGCCGCGGGAATTCGTCGGTGAGCGCCACGAGTGACTGCCCCCATTCGTCGTCGCCTCCGTGCATCGCCACGTCGAGAAGCTGTCCTCCCGAAAGCGCCCGGCCGGCCGGATGGTCGATGCTGGACACGATCACGCGGAGCCATCCGTTTTCCAGCAGCAGGTCGCCGACCCGGCCCGTCGCCGCGGGCCCCCGGATCAGCTCTTCTTCGCTTCGGATTTCGCGTACGGAGGCGGCCATGGTCGCGCCGGAAAAGAGGACGATCGAAGCAAGCAGGCATGCGAACGCGAAGCCCCCTCTTTGAAACAGGAGGCGGTTCCGGACCTTTGCCGTGTGCCGGTCAGTCACGCGGTCGGAGCAGGATGAAGCGGAGTAACTGGAGGAGCGCCATAGCGGTTGCCGCGACATACGTCAGGGCCGCGGCGTTCAGGACTTTCTTCGCGCCCGCCAGCTCGCCTTCGTCGAGATAATTCCCCTGACGAAGCTGAACGAGGGCGCGGCTCGAGGCGTTGAATTCCACGGGAAGCGTCACGACATGAAAGAGAACCGCCACCGAAAAGAAGACGATTCCCAGGTCGATGAGCATCGGGAAGTTCGAGATGAACCCGATCAGCAGCAGCGGCATCGCCATGGTCGAAGAGATGTTGACGACCGGAAACAGATTGTGGCGCAGCGACAGCGGCGCGTAACCGAGACCGTCCTGCATGGCATGCCCCACTTCGTGCGCGGCAACCGCGACGGCGGCAATCGAAGCCGACTGATAATTCCCCTCGGACAGGCGCACCGATTTGGCGCGCGGGTCGTAATGGTCGCTCAGCATTCCCGCTACCGGTTCGACCCCGACGCTGTCGAGCCTGTTCGCGCGCAGGATATCTTTCGCGACGCGCAGGCCGGGCCGGGCCGCCCGCGTCGGTATTTCTGAATACTTCTTGTAAGTCGAGCGGACTTTCCACTGCGCCCAGGCGGCGAGAGCGATCGCCGGGAGGAGCAGAATCATCGTCGAGTCGAATATCGGAAACATCAGGAACCTCCCTGGTTGTTAGAGATCACACCCGTCCGATGCCGGGGTTCCGGCGGAGGCTGCACGATCACTGGTTCCTGTGTTGATGAGTAACAACGGAGGGCAAAAAAAGCAAGCGATCCCCGGTTCCGGGGATCGCCTGCTTCCAATGCATCTGACCGGTCGTTCGAAGTCGTCGGATTGCGGGTACGCGACCGAAGAGGTCGCCCCCGGGCCGGTCGGGAGGCTCGAGCTTCCCCCGACGGATCAGCCGGCGGCTCTCAAACTTCCGACTTTCTAAACGTTCGACTTCTCGCTGTTGGCTTCGTTCTCGATATCTGCCCCGTTCCAACCCTCCGAGAAGAGTTCATCGAGTCGATCTTTCGAGAAGCGCCACTGGCCGCCGATCTTGAGACCGGGAATCTTCTTCTCTTTCGCGAGCTTGTAAAGCGTTGCGCGCGTGATGTGAAGATATTCCGCTGCAGCCCCTACGTCCAAGATTTCCTTTGCCATTCAGCACCTCATTCGGCAGTTAATTGTTGCGATGGCCCTGTCGTGCTCATGACCGATATATCGGCGAAATGGGCGGGTGCTTTACGACCTTTTTCAAACGATTCCCAGAGATCGTCCAGGCCAGCGAACGATCCGGAGAACTGCCTCATACCTCGAGAGGCGCCCATCACTGAACTGATCGGCCGGAGACGGGTCGAAATTTAGCGGGAAGTGGAGATTCTGCTAGAAGTGGTAGCGGACACCGAGAACGAAGTTGATTCAGGAAAAATCGATCTGGATCGGATCGCTCGGGTCAGCCACCCAGCTGCCCTGGAGCGAGGTTTCCGGGAACCACGGGTCCCATGCCGTCGCGATTTCACCTTCGCCTTCGACGATCGGAAGGTCGCCCGAGGGTTCGAGGGACGCTCGCGAGGCGTCGTCATACTTGAGCTCGTCGATCTTGAGATTCCGGTAGAGAACCTGCCAGCTCAGCGAGAAATACGGGGCGTAGTACTCTTCGCCTCCGATCCCGAACTGCCACGAGCCGGTCCCGTTGGACGCTTTCAGGATGGTCGGCGGATTGATCGAGCCGAAGTCGCGCGGCGGAATGAAGAGCTCCGTGACCTGCGAGCCCTGTGCGTATCCAGCAC
>JABDJQ010000169.1 GCA_013002425.1 Gemmatimonadota bacterium | reverse complement strand
GGGACGGAACCGGATACGGCACGGACGGCACGATCTGGGGTGGAGAGTTCCTCGTCTCGACCCGCTCCGATTTCACACGCCACGCGCACCTCCATCCCTTCCGCTTGCCCGGCGGCGAAGCGGCCGTGCGGGAACCCGCCCGGTCGGCTCTCGGTGTTCTTCACGAGTCCGGACTCCCGCTCTCCCTGGTCCCCGGTATCGCCGACTCCGATCGGGAAGTCTTGCGGCAGATGCTCGACAAGTCCGTGAACTGCCCGGTCACGACGAGCGCGGGCCGCCTTTTCGACGCCGTGGCCGCCCTTCTCGGCATCCACGAGCCGCAGTCGTTCGAAGGGGCCGCCGCCATGAGACTGGAGGGCATGATCGAAGCCCACGACCTTCGGCTCGCCTCCGGACCGGATCCGCTCGACTGGAGGGTCGCCGTCGAGGACCTTGTCGAGCGGCAGCGGGGCGGATGCTCACGCGGCTGGCTCGCGGCCGCGTTTCACAACACGCTTGCCTGCATGATCGTGGAAACCGCACGACTCTGCGGCCTTCGGCGCGTGCTCCTGACCGGGGGATGTTTCCAGAACGCCTGTCTCACCGAACGCACGATCGACGGCCTCCAGGATGCGGGCCTCGACTGGTACGTTCACCGCCATGTCCCGCCGAACGACGGGGGACTCGCACTGGGGCAGGCCGCAATCGCCGCCGCCCGGTGCCGGAGGAATGCGACATGTGCCTAGCGATCCCCGGACTGCTCGAGACCATCACGGAAGAAGCCCCTCTGATGCGGACAGGCGACGTCAATTTCGGCGGAATCCGGAAAGAGGTCAATCTCGCCTACACTCCCGAAGCCGGCCCCGGCGACTACGTACTCGTCCACGTCGGATTCGCGCTGAGCGTGATCGACGACGCCGAGGCGCGCCGCATGTTCGAGTATCTGGACCGGATCGGCGAAATCGACGAGCAGCTCGCGAACCCGGATTAGAGGCCCGCACTCTCCCGCCCGTCTCACACCTCCCGATCCGCCACGCCGTGATCCCGACAGGCCCCGTTCCGCACGACTGGCGGAACCGGAGCAGGACGGTTACAATACAACCCGTATCACTCTTCTCCGTCCATGCTTCACGATCAGACTCCCGGGAGCGGCATGACCTGGCAACCCAGCAAAGATGACACCGCCCCGAAGCGGATCGGGCCCTATGCAATCGAGGCGACACTCGGACGGGGCGGCATGGGAGTCGTGTATCTGGCCCGCGATCCGAAACTCGGGCGCGAGATCGCGCTCAAAGTTCTTCCGTCCCACCTCGCGACCGACCCGGAGGCTCTCGCGCGCTTCACACGCGAGGCCCAGATGCTGGCGACGATCAACCATCCGAATATCGCGACGATTCACTCTCTGGAAGAGGATGACGGCGTCCATTTTCTGACGATGGAGCACATCCGGGGGGAGACGCTGGCCGAAATCGTGCGCGGCGAGCCTCTCCCGCTCGAAGAGGCGCTCCCGTACTTTCAGCAGATCGCGAAGGGGCTCGAAGCCGCGCACAAGAAGGGCCTCATTCACCGTGACCTGAAGCCGTTCAACATCATGGTTACGGCCGAAGGGCTCACCAAGATCCTCGACTTCGGTCTCGCGAAATCGAACATGGTCCAGGACGACATCTCGATCGCGCAGGAAGTCGTGCGCGGCACGCCCGGGTACATGAGCCCGGAGCAGCTGCGCGGCGAAGAAGTGGATCAGCGCGCGGACAACTGGGCGTACGGCTGCATTCTGTACGAGTGCCTTACGGGAAAACAGGCGTTCGCGGGGAACACGCCGTCGGACAAGATCGCGGCCACGTTGCGCGGCGAACCCGACTGGGACCTGCTGCGCGAACACGCGAGCGATGCCGCCTACGACCTGATTCGCCACCTGCTTCACACGGATCCCACGCACCGGATGGGCATGATCTCGCTCGCCCGGCGCGAAGTCGAAGAGATGGTGGCCCGTCAGGCGCTTCCCAGCGGCATCACGACGGCGAGGCGCGAGGCGCAGGAAGAAGGCGCGGGCAATCTTCCCGTGCAGCTCGCGAGCTTCGTCGGGCGCCGCACGAATCTGGACGAAATCGGGACGCTTCTCGCGAAGAGCAGGCTCGTTACGCTGACCGGGGCGGGCGGCAGCGGGAAGACGCGGCTCGGAATCGAACGAGGGCGCGCAAGCGCGTCCGCCTTTCCGGACGGCGTCTGGCTCGTCGAACTGGCGCCGCTTGCGGAGCCCGGGCTCGTCGTGGACGCGGTCAACTCCGCTCTCGGCGTTTCCGAGGACGGTCACGATTCGCCGGGCGACGCCCTGCGATCGTTCCTCGCGAAGCGAAACACGCTCATCATTCTCGACAACTGCGAACACGTGGTGCGGGCCGCCGCGGAACTCACCGCCGACGTGCTCCGCGCCTCCCCGGACGTTCGTTTTCTGGCGACCAGCCGCGAAGGGCTCGGCGTACCGGGCGAAACGATCTACCACGTTCCCCCGCTCGGGCTTCCCGGCAACGGCAACGATCCGGCCGCGCTCGGCGAGTCCGAAGCCGTGCAGCTGTTTCTCGATCGCGCGCAGTCCGTCTCGCCATCGTTCGAACTCACGAGCGAGAACAGCCCGTGCGTTGCCCGCATCTGCAATTATCTCGGCGGCATTCCTCTCGCCCTCGAACTCGCGGCCGCGCGCGTCAAAATCCTGCCGGTCCGCGAGATCGCCGATCGACTCGACGAGAGTTTCCGGCTCCTGACGGGCGGGAGCAAGACGGCGCTCCCCCGTCATCAGACGCTCCGCAAGCTGATCGACTGGAGCTACGAACTTCTGACCGAGGAGGAACGGCGCACGCTCGAACGCCTCTCCGTATTCTCCAGCGGCTGGACCATGGACGCCGCGGAGGCGGTGGTTGCCGATGACACGATCGAGGATTGGGAGGTACTCGAACTTCTTTCGAACCTCGTAGACAAGTCGCTCGTCGAACTCGACGAGAAGGGAGCGCGCCTGAGCGGCCGCATGCGCTATCGCATGCTGGAAACCATGCGTCAGTATTCGCTCGAAAAGCTGCGCGAGCGCGGTGAGGAAACGGCGATCCGCCGCGCGCACGCACGCTGTTTCAAAACGCTCGCGGCCGAAGCCGCGCCCGAGTTTCTCGGAAAGAAGCAGGACCTCTGGTTCCATCGCATGGATTTCGAAAAGGGAAACATGCGAAACGCGATCGACTTCGCGCTCGGTCCGGACGGCAGCCCGCGGGACGCGCTCGCGATCGTGGCCGATCTCGGACGTTACTACGCCGTACGCAGCGCCTGGCACGAGAACATGTCGCTCTACGAGCGCGTCCTCGGCGCCCCCGGCAACGGGGAACCGACGACTGAACGGGCGCGCGCGCTCAACTGGGCAGGCAACGCGCTCTACTGGATCGGAGAATACGACCGCGCGAAGGGCATGTTCGACGAAGCGCTCGCGATCTTCGAGGAACTGGGCGATCGCAAGGGAATCGCCGCCTGCTACGGAAACGCCGGACATCTCAGAAACGGCACGGGAGACATCGAAGGCGCGATCGCGTTCTACGAAAAACAGCTCGCACTTCGCGAGGAACTGCAGGATCGCCGAGGCGTGGCGAGCGCGCTTCTCTTTCTCGGGAATACGTACCGCCGCCTCGAACGTTTCGACGCCGCAAGAGAAGCGCTCACCAAGAGCATGGTGATTCACCGGGAACACGAAGACCTGCACTATATCAGCGTTCTCCACAGCATGATCGGCGCGATCGAGCTTCTCGAAGGAGACGTTCCCGAGGCGCGCCGCCGGTTTCAGGAAAGCCTGGTTCTCTACGAGAAAACGGGAAACAAATGGGGCATCTCCAACTGCCTCAACCAGACCGGCCTCTGCGATCTGCTCGAGGAGCACTACGACGAAGCGCGCACCCGCTTTCTCGAAAGCCTCGCGATCAGAAAGACGCTGAACGACCCCTGGTCGATGTCGGAATCGTTTCTTTCGGCGGGCTGGTATGCCGCCCGGCGGGGGAAGTTTCGCGAGTTCCACGTGCTGACAGGCGCCGGGGAGGAAATGCGGAGCCGTCTGCGCAACGCCCGCACGGATCACGATTCGCCGTTCGCTCGCAAGTTTCGTGAAGAAGTCGCGGGGCAGGCATCGCAGGAAGAAGTCGACCGGTGGCGGCGGGAAGGGGTCGGTCTGGGCGAGGACGAAGCCGCGCTTCTGGCGGGCCGGCTGCTCGAAGCCTGATCGAACTCTCCTTCTTTCCGTTCGTTCCCTCTGCTATAATAATAAATTGCATGCGGGCACTCTCCCTGTCCGGCAACCGAAATCCCTCGACCGACTTTTCCGATATTGAAAGGAAGACACTCACGATGAATCGAACAGGATTCTCCATCGCCGCCGTCTGTCTGGCCGCGATGCTCGTCACGGGCACCGCGGCGGCACAGTCGCTCAACATGTCCCTGCTGGCGCAGAAGGACGACTACACGGGATCCTACTCCGACATCTGGGGATACACGAGTCCGGGAGGCGTCGAGTACGCCGTCATCGGCCACCGGGACGGCACGATCTTCTACAATCTTTCCGACCCCTTCGCCCCGGTGGAAGTGGGCTACATCAGCGGCCCGACATCGGGCTGGCGCGACATCAAGACCTACGGCGAGTACGTCTATATCGTGACCGAAGGAACGGGGACCGGAACGGGGCTTCAGATCGTCGACATGTCCGACCCCGAGAACCCGAACCTCGTGAACACCTGGGCCGAGAAGTTCACATCGGCTCACAACCTCTTTATCGACACGACGCGCGGCATCGGATACGCGTGCGGGACCGACAAGGGGATGCATCTGTTCGACCTGCACACCGACCCCGTCAACCCCGTGCAGACGAAACTGTGGCGCGCGCTCGGTCACTACTACATACACGATCTGATGGTCGAAGACGACACCGTATGGGCGGGCGCGATCAACATCGGCGAAATGCACGTGCTCGCCAATCCCGACGAATCCACGCTGATAGAAGCCGCTTCGTGGGGGTATGCGAACGCGAGCACGCACGCGGGATGGTGGCACTCCGATCATCGCTACTTCCTGTCGACCGACGAAAGAGCGGACGGACGACTCCGCATCTGGGACGTGCAGGACAAGACGAACGTCACGCAGATCGGGGTCTACCAGACAGGCACCGGTACCAGCGTTCACAATGTATATGTCAAGGGCGACTACGCGATCATGTCGTACTACACGGAAGGCGTGCGCGTGGTCGACGTCAGCGACCCGACGACCCCGATCGAAACCGCGTTCTACGATACCTATCCCGGAACCGGTCTCTTCGCGGGGAACTGGGGCGTGTATCCGTATTTCGACTCGGGACTGATCATCGCTTCCGACATGCAGAGCGGGCTCTTCGTCTTCTCGCTGGACATTCCGACCGACGTCCCGCTCACTCTGGTGCCGGGGCGGCCCGCCGCGCTTCTTCCGAACGCGCCGAATCCGTTCAACCCGACGACCACGATCACGTTCTCGATCGCGAAACCGGGGCCGTACACTGTCGAAGTGTTCGACATGGCCGGACGGGTCGTGACGACGCTGTTCCGGGATCGGGCCGATTCCGGCGTGCAGCGGATCGTATGGAACGGCACCGACACGGCCGGCCGCCCTGTCGCCAGCGGGCGTTACATCTCACGACTCGTGGGACCCGGAGTCTCCGAAACACAGAAGATGATGCTCGTTCGATAGTGCTCGATCGGATTCCGCGGCCGCGCGCGGCGGAAAATGCGCTCCGTTCCTGTCAGGCCTCGAACCAGCCCTGCGTCCGTTTGCAGATTCGAACGAGCATGAGCATGACCGGCACTTCGATCAGCACTCCCACGACCGTGGCGAGCGCCGCTCCCGACGAAAGTCCGAACAGCATCACCGACGTCGCGATCGCGACTTCGAAGTGGTTCGACGCGCCGATCATGGCCGAGGGCGCCGCGTCCCGGTAGGAAAGACGCAGCCACCGCGCCAGGGCGTACGTGAGCGCGAAGATGAACACGGTCTGAATGAACAGGGGAACGGCTATATAGAGAATCGTGAGCGGGTTGGCCAGTATGACCTCGCCCTTGAACGAAAACAGCAGAACGAGCGTAAGAAGAAGCGCCACGATCGTAACGGGCGTGAGAACGTGCAGGAATTTCTCCCGGAACCAGGTCTCGCCCTTCGCCGCCACGATCCAGAGGCGCGACAGGTAGCCGGCAACGAGCGGGAGAGCCACGTAGATCGCGATCGAGAGAAGCAGCGCCTGCCACGGAACCGGAAGCTGACCGACGCCGAGCAGGAATCCGCCGAGCACGCCGAACAGAAAGAGCATGGTGAGAGAGTTGATCGCGACCATCACCAGCGTGTGTTCGTCGCTCCCCCGGGCCAGATACCCCCACACCAGCACCATCGCCGTGCACGGCGCGATCCCGAGCAGGATGCAGCCGGCAAGGTAGCTCCTCCAGAGAGGGACCGCGAGCTGTTTCACGCCATCCTGCAGAACCACGGTACCGGCACCGTAGGCGCTTCCCACCGGCAGGTCGAGGCCGAGAGGCATCTTGACCAGATCGATCGCGTCCGGTCCTATGAACCCGCGGAACAGCACGCCCAGGAACAGAAACGAGATGCCGTACATCGTGAACGGTTTGATCAGCCAGTTCACGAAGAGCGTCAGCGAGACGGGCTTGACGTTACGGCCCGCTCTGATCACGCCGCCGAAATCGATCTTCACCATGATCGGGTACATCATGAAGAACAGACAGATCGCGATCGGGATCGAGACGACCGGCGCACCGCCTACCATGATCGCCATGCCGTCGAGCGCCTGTGCGAACCCGGGGGCGATCTTTCCGAGAGAGACGCCTCCCACGATGCAGAGCAGCACCCACACGGTCAGATAGCGTTCGAAGAAGCCCAGTCCCTGACCGTCCTCCTTCGCGTACGCCCCATTTTCCATTCTCACCTCTTATTCACGCATCCCGTTGAAAGCGTGACGACGATTCCCGGTATTCACCCATCGATAGCATCAGGCGCCGATACGGACAAACAAAAAAGCCGCTCTTGCGAGCGGCCCTGATGATCGATGAAGGTGGTGCCGAGGGCGAGATTCGAACTCGCACGAGCGAAAGCCCACTGCCCCCTCAAGACAGCGTGTCTACCAGTTCCACCACCTCGGCCCATAAGGGATATGCAATTTAATCCGAGCCGGACTCCGGCGTCAACCCGAATGCGATTCCGCGCGTTTCATCGCGCCGGCCTAATTGCCGCCGCCTTCACCCGCGCCTTCCGCGCCTGCGTCAGGGGTCGGGGAACCGGATGCCGGCGCCGTGCCTGTTGCCGGTGCAGCGCCAGGCGCCGTGCCCGGAGCCGTGCCTGCGGGGGCGGTACCGGACGGGGCCGTGCCCGCGCCGCCATCGCCCGTGGCCGGAATCGGATTGGAGGGAACCGGAAGGCCCTGCGGCGGCACCGCACGCTGTTCCGCGTCGAGAACGCGCCGGACCGCGCTGTCCGTGCCCCCGCCCTGGCGCCCGAGAACCGTCAGCGAAAGCGAGGTGAGCATGAAGATCACCGCGAGCGCCGTGGTCGCTTTCGACAGGAATGTCGCCGCGCCGCGCCCTCCGAAGACAGCCTGCTGGCCGCCCGCTCCGCCGAACGCGCCGGCGAGGCCGCCGCCCTTGCTCGACTGAAGGAGCACTGCCACGATCAGAAGCAGGCAATTGATGATGTGAATCACCGTCAAAACCGCAATCATTAATGACCCTTTCTAGAGTAGCTCAGTCATTCAGGCCGCGCCGGCCCGATAAATCGTTCCGAATGATTCGATCTTCAGGCTTGCCCCGCCGACGAGAACTCCGTCGATCTCGGACGCGCCGAGAATGTCGGCTGCGTTGGCCGCGTTTACACTTCCTCCGTAGAGAATACGAAGGCGGGACGCGAGCGCTTCCGAGTAGAGGTTCGCCACTGACGCGCGCAGATGCGCGTGCATCGCCGCCGCGTCGGACGTACTCGCCGTTTTGCCCGTGCCGATCGCCCAGACCGGCTCGTACGCAATCGTGAGCGCCTTCGCGCATTCCTCTTCGGTGAGGCCCGCAAGAGCCGCGGCAAGCTGGCCCTCGACGAACGCCATGCTCGCGGCGGCGCCCGTTTCACGCACGGATTCGCTTTCTCCGACACAGAGAACGGCGCTCAATCCGCTGCGGATCGCGCGCTCGAGTTTGGCGCGTACCGTATCGTCGGTATCGCCTCCGTGTTCGCGACGCTCCGAGTGCCCGACGAGCGTGCCGTGGCAACCCAGATCGATCAGCATACCAGCCGAGACTTCGCCAGTAAAGGCCCCCGATTCGTGCCGGGAGAGATCCTGGCCGGCCAGAAGGATCGGCGTCCCCTCGAGCGCCCGGGCCACGGTATCCAGGTAGGGATAGGGAGGCGCCAGCATTACGTCCCGATCGAGCTTTCTCTGTACGATTTCGTGCTTCACGGCCCGGGCAAGAGCGGTCGCTCCCCGGGAATCGAGGTTCATTTTCCAGTTGCCGGCAATCAGAAGGCGTCGAGACATGTTCAACTCCGGTCCGTGAGCGCGACGACTCCGGGGAGTTCGCGCCCTTCTACGAATTCGAGCGAGGCTCCCCCGCCCGTCGAAACGTGGGTAATCCGGTCTTCGAGGCCCTGTTCGCCGATGGCGCGGGCGGTGTCGCCGCCGCCGATCACGGTCACGACGCCGCGATCGGTCGCTTCCGCCGCGGCCTCGGCCAGAGCGCGGGTCCCCTTCGCGAACGGCTCCATCTCGAAGACTCCCATGGGGCCGTTCCAGAACACCGTTTGCGCGCTCCTGATCTCGGAGGCGAAACGCGTCACCGTCTCCGGCCCGATATCGAGCATGCGCCAGCCCGGTTCGATCTCGTCGATCGATACGATGCGGCGCTCCGCGTTCACCTCGAATGCGGAAGCGATCACGGCGTCCGTCGGCAGCAGCAGCTTGTCGGGGCCGACCTCGGACAGAATCGCGCGGGCCACGTCGAACCGGTCCTCTTCCACGAGCGAGTCGCCGATCTGTTTTCCCTGCGCCGCGTAAAACGTGCCTACCATACCGCCGCCGAGCAGGAGTCGATCCACCCGCTCGGAAAGGCTGCGGATCACGTCGATCTTCCCGCTGATCTTCGCGCCCCCGAGAAGCGCCACGAAAGGACTCTTCGGCGCTTCGAGAAGGCTGCTCAGATGGTCGATCTCTTTCTCCATCAGGAAACCGGCGAGATTCAGATCGTAATACCGGGTCACGCCGGCCGTCGATGCGTGGGCGCGGTGGGCCGTGCCGAACGCGTCGTTTACGTAGATATCGCCGAGCCGGGCAAGCTGCTTCGCGAACGCGGGATCGTTCGCGGTCTCTTCTTCGTGAAAACGCAGGTTCTCGAGCAGGATCACTTCGCCCGGGCCGAGCCCGGCAATGCGCTCTTCCACGCGCTCACCGGCACACGCGTCGATGAAGTGAACCGTCTGCCCGCCGAGAAGATTGCGCAGGTGCTCGGCAACCGGCGCGAGCGAAAGCTCCGGCACGATCCTGCCGCCGGGGCGCCCGAGGTGCGTCATCAGAACGCACGTCGCTCCGGCATCGCAGATATGGCGGATCGTGGGGATTGCGGCGCGGATGCGTTTGTCGTCGGCGACCGTGCCTGCGTCGGACAGCGGTACGTTGAAATCAACGCGAACG
Organism: Gemmatimonadota bacterium; assembly: GCA_013002425.1. Classification (GTDB taxonomy): domain Bacteria; phylum Orphanbacterota; class Orphanbacteria; order Orphanbacterales; family Orphanbacteraceae; genus JABDJQ01. Next base: position 2,871 of record JABDJQ010000169.1, on the reverse strand, counting down.
AGGACGCGTTTCCCCTGCAGGGACGCGTCGCGAATTGTCATCTTTTTCATGCGGGAATGTTAGCACGGAAGAGGAGAGCGCGCACACATTCGGAAGGGGTCCGGAGAGGTTCGCGTCAGGCGACGCTCGGAATCGTGATTGAAACGGTGGTCCCGTTCCCCTGCACGCTCTCGACGCGGATCAGGCCGTCGACCTGCTCCACGATCGAGCGGCACGTGGAAAGACCGATCCCTTCGCGCGAATCCTTGGTCGTGAAGCCGGGATCGAACACGTGCGGCAGATCCTGCGCGGCGATGCCTCGACCGGCGTCCTGCAGCAGCAGGTGCACCAGGCCGGCGCCGTCGTTCTTCGTCGTGATCTGAATGCTCCCGCCCTCGCCCTTCCGCCTGCCGATCGCGTCCGCCGCGTTCGAGAACAGGCAGAGGAGCATATGCTGCCATTTCGCGGGATCGACGCGGACCCGCTTCAGATCCGTGGCAAGCGTCAGCGAGAAATCGATGTTCTCGTACTGGCTCAGAAGCTGCGCGAACGAAACGGTGCTCCTGACGAGTTCGTTCAGGTCGCTGCGAAGGCGATGCGACTCCTTGCCGGCCACATCGACCATCGTGACCGAAAGCTGTGTCACCTTCTGGAACGTCTCCCGCGCATGCCGGAGATTCTGAAGGCCCTTCGTCGTGTCCCCGCCCTGGAAGCAGAGTTCGGCCACTTCGAGGCGCGCCCCGGTCTGCGAAAGGAGGTTCTGTATCTGCAGCCCGACTTCGGCCGCCGCGCGACCGAGCGCCACGAGACGATGCGCTTCGTCCTCCGGCGGCGAGCTCGCTTCCAGCCTCGCCTCGATCCTGGCGAGGCTCTCCGAAAGCTCCCCCGTGAGAGCGAGAAGGCGTTCTTTCTCGCGCACTTCCTGGACGGTCGGAATCTGACCTTCGCTCTCCACCACGCTCTGGATGGAGTGAATCAGCGATCTCGTCTTTTCAACTTCGGGCAGAGACATTCGTTGCACGGCTCCGGAATGGTGACAAACACGGTCTACCATCAAGGATCGGCCGCAGGAGCCGTGGCTTAAGAGGATGCGGCGATTCAAAACGCCGCGCAGCGAGGATTCCGGTCGGTGGCGAATTCGCGGTTTGCGGTAAGGGGGGACAATCGTGTGGATTCCAGTCCAATTCGACAGAAATCGATCAATACTTCGCGGCGAAGGGCTCGCCGGATCGAAGAGCCGCGGACGCGCGCCGGGCGGGAGCTCTCGGGTGGAGGCGGTCAGTCCTTCTTCGGGGGTCGTCGGCCGCGCGACGGCCTTCTGTCGCCGCCCGAATCGCCCCTGTTAGCTCCTCCCCCGCGTCGTCCCGATCCTCCGCGACGACGCCGTCGTCTGCCCCGCCCTCCGGGCCGTCCCGAAGGTCCGTCCCCGGGTACCGGTCCCGGACCCGGACCCGCCGGTTTCGGCTTCGTTCTCTGCTTTTTCATCTTCGTCCAGCGGTCGAGGGCATCCCTGGCCGCGACCTGTTCCGCGTCCTTCTTCGTCTTCCCCTCACCGCTTCCCCACAGTTTGCCGGAAACCATCACGTCGACGTGGAATGTCTTCTCGTGATCGGGCCCCGCCTCGCGACGGATCTTGTATTGCGGATGGACTTTTCGTTCGCTCTGCACGCGTTCCTGCAGAAGGGATTTGTAGTTGATGTGATCTTCGTGCTCGGTGAATCCCTCGACATCATGCAGAAGCAACTGGCGAATGAACCGGCGGCTCGTGTCGAGGCCTCGATCGAGATAGATCGCGCCGATCACTCCTTCGAGCGCGTCGGCGATAATGGACGTGCGGTTCCTGCCGCCCGACTCGATCTCGCCGCTCGACAGCAGCAGGTACTTGCCGAGATCGAGTTCCTCCGCGAGCTGCGCGAGAACCTGCCGACTCACGATCAGTGATTTGATCTTCGTCAGGTTGCCTTCGTTTTCACCGGGATGACGCTTGTAGAGGTACTCGTTCACGACGAGCCCGAGAACCGAGTCGCCGAGAAACTCCATGCGTTCGTTCGACTCGATACGTGTCGCGGATTTGCCGTTGAGATAGGAGCGGTGGACGAGGGCCTGGTTCAGGAGGGAAAGATCGTTGAAACGCATCCCGAGCCGTTCCTCGAGCTGCTCCAGCAGCTTGCGCCGCTTGGGCGGCATTGTTTTTCCGCCTACCGCAGTCACTTTGCGCGAGCGAAACAGCCGCCTGATTACTTCTATCATGCGAAATATCTCTCTAGGATGTCCTACCCCTCGAACTTCTTCACGAGCAGACAGACGTTATGTCCGCCGAAGCCGAGAGAGTTGCTCAGCGCGGCACGGACCGGGACTTCGCGCGCCGTGTTCGGCACGTAGTCGAGATCACAGTCCGGGTCGCTGGTCTGATAGTTGATAGTGGGCGGAACGATTCCCGTCTCCACGGCCTTGGCCGTTGCGAAGAATTCGACACCGGCGGCCCCGCCGAGAAGGTGGCCCGTCATCGACTTCGTCGAATTTACGAGCAGCTTCTTCGCGTGGTCGCCGAACGCGGTCTTGATGGCCATCGTCTCGAGGCGGTCGTTCAAAGGGGTCGAAGTCCCGTGCGCGTTGATGTGGTCGACGTCCGTGGGATCGGCGCCGCCGTCCTGCATCGCGAGCGACATGGCCCGCGCGCCGCAACGCCCTTCGGGCGCGGGCGACGTGATATGGTGTGCGTCGGCCGTCATGCCGTAGCCCGCCATCTCGCCGTAGATCTTCGCGCCCCGCTTCTTCGCGTGCTCGTAACTTTCGAGTACCGTGATTCCGGCGCCTTCGCCCATCTCGAAGCCGTCGCGTTCCGCGTCGAACGGGCGGCTCGCCGTTTCCGGGCTTTCGTTTCTCGTGGAG
>JABDJQ010000828.1 GCA_013002425.1 Gemmatimonadota bacterium | reverse complement strand
GTCCGACGAAGATGCCGCGGAAGATCTGCTGCAGGAGACGTACCTGCGCATTCAGAAAAATCTCGATCGCCTCGAAGACGAAGATCGCATCGTCTCGTGGGTCTATCGCATCGCGCGCAATCTCATTCACGATCATTACCGGACCGGCGGGCGCACGGACTATGTCGCGCCCGCCGATCTGGAACGACTGGAATCGGCGACCGGCGGTCGTAGCGGCAGCGATGAAGATGCCGATGCCAATCGCAACGACGAAGTGATGTCGTGGCTCCCCGCCACGATCGAAGGCCTGCCCGTCAAGTATCGCCAGGCCGTGCGCATGTTCGAACTCGAACGCCGCCCCCAGAAAGAAATCGCCGATACGCTAGGCATCTCCCTCACGGCCGCGAAGTCGCGCGTGCGTCGCGGCCGCGCCATGCTCGTCGACTGGCTGCACGAATGCTGCGCGTTCGAACTCGACGCGCACGGGAACGTACTCGACTACCACGTGCGCAAGCGAGAAGATGATTGCGACTGTGACGAGCAGGGGTGAGGGATTCGGAGGGAGGAAGAGCGATCCTGCGCGGCAGCATGGCGCGCCTTCGCGGGACCTGGCCGGCTGCCTTTGAGAGGGAGAGGAGCAGGCGACACTGCTGGTGACCTCTGTTGCCGGGAGACGGGGAACAGCGGTGCCCCGAAGGCAGCCGGCTCAACGGGCCCCGCTCGTCGCGCCACACTGCCACACGGATCGCAGACTCCCCGCCGGCACACCACCCATTCGTCGCAGCCGCGCTCATCCCGCCCCGCACGACGAACGCACGACGAACGAACGCGGACATCCGATCGCGAACGCGAGCAGCATAGAGGCCGCCGCCCGCACACCGCCCGCAACCCCACCTTCTCTTCTCTTCCTCTGAATTCTTCACGTCTGGAGCAAGGTCACTGATGGCGGGTGAGAGCACGAACGGGTGACACGCTTCCGTTCCCCCATCTTCCGGGCTCCGCTCCGGCCGTTGGTGGACGGTGTGTGCGTGGCGAGCGAGGCCCATTGAGCCGGCCGCCTTCGGCGCACCTGCTTCAGCCCGTCTCCCGGCAACAGAAGTCACCTCGGATCATCACCCGTTCTCCCGTCATCAAAGGCGGTCGGCCAGGTCTCGCGAAGCCACGCATCACACCCGTCCGACAACGGCCCCTGCCGAGCTTGCCGAGATCGGGGTGTCCGGACGCGACAGGACCCGTTCGACCTCTCTCCCACTCAATCAGTCGATCTTGCGGATTCTCGGTTGGCTCAGGTAGTAGAACATCGGCTCGATCAGGTTCTCGATTTCCCGTTGCGGGTCTTTCGGATTGAACCAGTGGAACGGATGCAGGAAGACGTGCGGCGACAGTGCCTTCATTCCGTGCTTGCCGATCTCGATCAGCAGCGAACGCGTGCCGAACGTTTCGTAGAGGTAGTCGATCTCGGCGCCGCGCGCGAGAAAACCGGGCAGGAAGCGGCCGAGCTGCTTCGCCTTGTAGCCGTACTCGGGCTGGCGGTCGATCATCTCCTGCGTGATCTCGGCGTACCACGCTTCGTCGCGCGGCTTCCGTTTGGACCCGGCGTACGGATAGAAGAACCAGCCGCCGAACGAGTGCAGCGAGAGCGCATAGTCGAAGCGCGTCTCGAGCAGGAAGCTGCGAAGGGCTGCGGTCTCCGGTTCGCTGAACGGACGGTATCCCGGGTGCCAGATGCCGGGAAGCAGCCGGTTCAGGTAGTACTTCTTCGAATAGAAGATGCTGAAATTGCGATTCAGATCGACGCCGTTCCGATTCGAACGGTTGAAATGCCTGTGTCCGGCTTCGAGGTCGTGCTGCGTGCGCAGGTATCCGTCGGGGTTCATCATCGGGAAGAAGTAGATTTCGCGGTCGAACAGATCGGTGTTCTGCGACATGTTGTTGACCACGCGTTCCATGAGCGCGATGTTCGTTTCGGCGGTGATGAACTCCTGCGCGTGAATGCCCGACGTCACGAGAAAGCGCGGGAAAGCATGGCGCGGCGTACTGCCCGCGTCGCTTACGACACGAAAGCCCCAGATCGGTTCGCCTTCGGTGCTCTCGCCGATCAGAATCGGCGTGACCCTTTCGCGGTTCTTCGACACGATCCGGTCGAGCGTCGCGAAGATCTTCTTGTAGTCGCGATACGGCCCGTGCTTATCCCGGTCGATCTTGGCGCGGTAACGCGGATCGTCCGTCATCTGCGCAAGATACCTGTTCCAGGTGATCTTCTGGGCCGGCCTGCTCATCGTATTTCCCATTGTTTTTCCCATAGTATTGCCGCAGAAGAGTTTAGGGTAACAGGCCCGCAAAAGTAAAATGCTCCGCGCCCAAAGGGGCGTATTCTCGTTTTTCTTTGAATATTCGGCCCGTCTGGAGGGTAATGAGGGGGTAAGGAGCCCGTAACCCCTATGGAACAGGTGCAGGAAAAAGCGTGGATCGAACAGACGATCGGCGGTGATCAGGAGGCTTTCGGCCATCTCGTGACGGCCTACAGCCGCCCCGCGTACTTTACGGCCCTCGGCATCCTGGGCAACCGGGACGAGGCGTACGACCTCTCGCAGGAGGCGTTCGTGCGCGCCTACAGGGCGCTCGACAAGTTCGACCTCTCGCGGCCGTTCGCGCCCTGGTTCTTCCGCATCCTGCGTAACTGCTGCCTGACGTTCCTGTCGCGCCGCAAGGTGCATGCTTCGCTCGACGAACTGCGTGAATCGGGCGTCGAGCCGGTGGCCGGCGACCGCTTCGACCCGTCGCTGCTCGCGGAACGGAATGACGACATCGATCGCGTGTGGCGGGCGCTCGGCGCGCTCGAAGACGCCAGCCGGGAGATCATCGTGCTGAAAGACCTGCAGGGGCATCGCTATAAGGAGATCGCCGTGATTCTCGGAATACCGGAAGGAACGGTGATGTCGCGCCTCTATCATGCGCGGCAGAAACTGAAAACCATTCTACTCGAGGAGCGGGCAAGGTGATGCAGAAGGGCGACTGGCAGCTCCGGCTGATGGCGTACCTCGATAACGAGCTCTCGCCTGTCGATCGCAAGGCGTTCGAGGAGGAGATGGCGCAGAATCGGGAAATTCGCCTGGAAATGGAGAAACTGCAGACAGTGAAAAACATGACGACACGGATCGCGTTCACGGATCTGGAGGACGCCGACTGGAAGCACTACTGGCGCGGGATCTACAATCGGACGGAGCAGACCGTGGGATGGGTCCTGCTTTCGGCGGGCGCGATCATCCTGAGCGTGTACGGGCTCTATCATATACTGCAGGACCTCTGGCTCGACACGAGCGTTCCGTTCGTAATCCGGGCGGGGCTCTTCGCGTTTCTTGCGGGGCTCGTGATCCTGCTCGTGAGCGTGGCGCGGCACAGGCTTCACACGGCAAAGAAAGATCCGTACCGGGGGGTGACTCGATGATTCTGGTGACGACTGAAACCATTGCGGGCGCCCGCATCACGGAGACGATCGGCCTCGTGCGCGGGAGCACGATCCGCGCCCGTCATATCGGCGGCGACATCATGGCGAGCCTGAAGACGATCGTCGGAGGCGAACTCCACGACTACACGAAGATGCTGGCCGAGGCGCGGGAGCAGGCGCTCGACCGCATGTCGTCGGAGGCTGCCAAACTGGGCGCGGACGCCGTCGTCGCCATCCGGTATACTTCCGCACAGACGATGCAGAGCGCGGCCGAAATCGTGGTCTACGGGACCGCGGTGAAGTTCGTGAAGGACGGCGCTTAGAGGCGGCGCCCGGAGACGGCCCTGCCGGAGACAGCGTCATGGGTGCGCCGGCGCCAAACCTGCATTATCATGAAGTGGATTGACCGACCCCTCGATTGAATCACGAAGGAGCATCATGCGCGTTTCCATTGCCGGGCCCGTCGCGGCCCTCATTCTCGCCTGCACGGGCGTTCCCGCCTGGGCCGTCGTGAGCATCGATCTCGGCGCGCCCGCGGAAAACAGCTGGACCGTCTACTACACGTTCCGTGAATCGCAGGAGCAGGCGCAGTCGATGGAGATTCTCCCCTACGACTTCGAGATGGAAATGATCTCGGCCGAGGCGGAGAAAGGCGGCCAGCCGCTGAAGTGGATGGAGATCAATACCGGGCGCGAAGGGGCGCCCAAGTACCAGGTGAAGTTCCCCGAGCCGGTGAAGCCGGGCGAGCGCTACCGGTTCAGCGTGGAAGCGAAGATGACGGACGCGAAGTCTTACTTCGAAGATACGGAGAAGCTGACCTTCATGTATCAGACGGCGCACGAAGTGTTCGTCAAGCTTCCCGACGGCTACTATCCGGTCTACACGGATGAACCGATGCAGATACGGCGCGAGCAGGGGCGCGTGGTCCTTTCCAGCAAGGGCGGTTCGCGGCGGCCGGTGGTCGTGTTCGCGGTGAAGGGGAAGTAAGGCCGCGCCGGGAAGAACGGGCTCTGCACGATCTCGAAAAATCGAACGGCCCCCGGGAGTTTCCCGGGGGCCGTTTTCATTTTACTGACCGGTCGAGAGACTTACCGGAAGAGGGATTTGACCTCGCCCCAGCTCGTATTCTCCGTGGCCGTCGTGGCCTTGTTGCTGTACGTGATGTTGGTGTAGGT
>JABDJQ010000823.1 GCA_013002425.1 Gemmatimonadota bacterium | reverse complement strand
TCGTAGGCCAGCGCCGAATTCCAGGCGATGCGCTCGTAGTCCGGGCCCCGAATCCAGCCCTGCTGAATCGTGACGAGCGGCTCGTACGCGCTCTTCCAGACGCCGTCGAAGTAGCTCTGCGTCATGTATTTTTTGACGCCCTCCGGCGTCTTCTTCAGTTCGCTCCGATACCAGTCGTCGATCGTCTGATACGGCACGTGCAGTTTCCAGTCGTAGAGCCCGATCGGATTGACGAGCGCGAGATGTTCGGTCGTCTCGGGGAACATCAGCGCGAACCGTGTCGCCAGCATCCCGCCCATCGAATGTCCGACGACATCGACCTGCTCGAGGCCGAGTTCGTCGAGCAGCGCCTTCGTGTTCGACGCGAGCGCCTGGAACGTGAACTGATAGTGCGCGGGCTTGGTCGACCGGCCGAAGCCGATCTGGTCGGGCGCGATCACGCGATACCCCGAAGCCGCAAGCTCCTCGATCGTGTCGGCCCAGTACGCGCCCGAGAAGTTCTTGCCGTGCAGCAGCAGCACAGTGCGCTCGTTCGGCTCGCCCGTCGGCGCGACGTTCATGTACGCCATTTCGAAAGACTGCCCCTGCGACTCGAATTCGAACGTGCGGACCTCGTACGGATAGTCGTACGTCGATAATCGGGCGTCATACGCAGGCGCGTCGCCGGTCTCGGCATGGGCCGGCGCGGCGGCGGTGAGCAGGAACACGGCGGCCGCGACAAGCGGCAGTGCGGCGGCGATGACGGGGGAAAGACAGCGGTGCATGAAAGATGCCCTTTCCGGTTTTTGCAGGGGAATGATGCGGAAACCATAGCACGGAAGCATCGCTCCCGCTGGCGGAACCGGGCGGACATTCCTATTCTCTGTGCATCCCGAACCCGTTACGAAACCAGGATGCGCGATGCCCGAAGGCCACACCATTCATCATTTGACCGGCAAGATCGACCGCTGGTTCGCCGGGCAGAAGCTCGCCGCGACTTCGCCGCAGGGCCGGTTCGCGGACGGCGCCCGGATCCTGAACGGGCAGAAGCTGAACGGCGCCGAGGCGAAGGGGAAGCACGCGTTCCTGCACTTCGAAGAGGGGCGCTCGCTTCATTTTCATCTGGGGCTGTTCGGCCGCACGCGGTTTCGCGCGAACCCCGCCCCGGAGCCGCGCGGCCAGATCCGGCTCCGGCTCGTGGGCGACAAGCGCACGTTCGACCTGAGCGGACCGAACCGGTGCGAAGTGCTCGGGTCGGACGAAGTCCGCGAGGCCATGCGCCGGCTCGGCCCCGACCCCCTGCGCAAAGAGTCGCGTCTCGCGCAGTTCCGCGGCCGGCTCGCGAAGACGCGCCGCTCGATCGGCGCCGTGCTTCTGGATCAGTCGGTCATTGCCGGAATCGGGAACGTCTATCGATCCGAGTTGCTGTTTCTCGGGGGAATCGATCCCCGCACGCCCGCGAACGCGCTGGGCGATGACGACGTGCGGGCGCTCTGGCGAAACGCGGTGCGCCTGCTGCGCATCGGAAAGAAGCACGATCAGATTCGCGTGCTCGGAGAAACCGGACTGCTCGGCCCGGCCGGCGGGGAAGACGTCGATCCCGCGGCGTGGACGATCACGAGTCGATGGGGACCGCGCCAGGATCGTGTCTGGGTATACAAGCGATCGTGCTGCAAGGTCTGCGATCACGGTATCGCGATTTCGGAACTCGGGAACCGCAAACTCTATTCCTGTCCGGCGTGCCAGCAGGGCGAGTGATTCCGGCATGCGCCGCCCCTGTGCTAGAATATCGCCTCACCCCTGAACCGCAGAGAACAGAGCGTATGACCGGAGTTTGCCGAAGCCTGCTCGCGATCCTCTTCGTATGCGGATCTCTGTCCGCGTGTTCCCCGCACTTCCGCGCGGAGGACGTCCCGCTGACGCTGCCCGACGATTTCTCCGGCGCGGGAATCGAGAAACTCCCCGAGCGATGGTGGACCGCTTTCGGCGACTCGACGTTGAACGCCGCCGTCGACAGCTCGCTGTCCGCGAACTTCGACCTGCTCACCGCGTGGTACCGCCTGCAGTCGGCGAGAGCGCTGGCCGCGCGCGAATCCGGAGACCGCTTCCCGGACATCGACGCCTTCGCGGACGCCGAGTCGCGCGAATCCTCGGAGGAATCGCGGGAGGGAAAGGACTTTCAGGCCGGGCTTGCGGCGGAGTACGAGATCGACCTGTGGGGGCGGGTGCGTTCGCGCGCGGACGCGGAACGGTACCGGGCGGGAGCGTCGCGTGCGGACTACCAGGCGGCGGCACTGTCGCTCTCGGCCGAGATCGTCACGACGTGGTATCGGCTCGCGGAGGCTTACAGCCAGTTCGCGCTGGTCGAGGAGCAGATCGAGACCAACGAGACGGTGCTCACACTGCTGAAGAACCGTTTCGGAACGGGGCAGGTGCGCGGCGTCGACATCCTGCGGCAGAAGCGGCTCGTCGCGGCGCGGCGTGAACAGCGGGGGTACGCGCTTTCGCGTATCGCGGTTCTCGAGAACCGGCTCGATGCATTGACGGGCCGCGCACCGGGCAGCAGAGAACATCGTGCGCCGGTCGCCGATCTGCCCGAACTGCCGCCGCTGCCGGAAACGGGAGTTCCGGTCGACCTCGTGCGGCGGCGACCCGACATACAGCGTGCGTTCCTTATGGTGCGCGCCGCGGACTCCGACCTTGCCGCGGCCATGAGCGACCGCTATCCGCGGTTGACGCTTTCGGTGTCGGCGGCATCCCTGGCGAACCAGGCGGACAAGCTCTTCGAAGAGTGGGTGACGTCATTCGCGGGAAACCTGCTCGCGCCGATCTTCCGCGGGGGTGAACTCCAGGCGGAAGTCGATCGCACCGGGGCGCTGCGGCAGCAACGCGTGTACGAATACGGTCAGGCCGTTCTCGTCGCCTTTCACGAGGTCGAGGACGCGCTCGTGCTCGAGCGCAATCAGTTGCGCAGTCTCGAGAGCATCGGGGAGCAGGTGGACCTGTCCGAGCAGGCCTACGGAAGACTGCGCGCCGAGTACTTTAACGGGACGAGCAACTACCTCGACGTGCTGACGGCGCTCGACGAAGTGCAGCGTCTCCGTCAGGATCGGCTCGCCGCGCGGCTGACGCTCGTGGAGTACCGCGTCTCGCTTTATCGCGCTCTGGCCGGGTCCTTCGAAACACCTGTCGAGATGGGAGGAGTGACACAGTGAAGTGGAACCGAACACTCGTCGTCAGTCTGGCGATCCTCGCGGCGGGCGCGGCCGTGACGTTGGTGATCTTCTCCACCGAACCCAGGGCCGAGCGAACGGGCGCGGTCAGGCAGACCGCGATGCTCGTAGCGGTGGAGGTCGTAGAGGGTGGAAGCTTCCGCCCGGCGATTATCGCGACCGGTGTCGTGGAGCCGTCGGAGGACGTCATGCTGAGCCCGCGCGTGTCCGGAGAGATCGTCGAGCGCGCGCCCGCCTTCAATCCCGGCGACTTCGTCAGGAAGGGTGAAGTGCTCCTGCGAATCGACCGGGCGGACTACGAAAACGCGCTCGCCCGGAGCTTGAGCGCGCTGCACCAGGTCGAAGCCGACCTGCAGATGGAGAGGGGGCGGCGCACCGTCGCCGAACAGGACTTCGAACTGCTCGACGACTCCCTGACCGCAGAACAGAAGTCCCTCGTACTACGCGAGCCCCAGCTCAACGCGGCGAAGTCGCGCGTCGAGTCGGCGGGCGCGGCGGTCGGCCAGGCGCGCCTCGATCTCGCGCGCACGACGATCACCGCGCCTTTCGACGCGCACATTCTGAGCCGCCGCGCAAACCTGGGG
>JABDJQ010000812.1 GCA_013002425.1 Gemmatimonadota bacterium | reverse complement strand
CGGTATTCCCGGATCGCCTCGTGCGAGAGGCGCCGTAGCGAAGGCGTCTTCTCGTCCGCGCCCTCGTCGATCCACTCCGACGGATCGGTGCGCCGGAGCCACGCGTCGTACGTGATACGGAGCGCGTCGACGAGCAGGCTCCGCATCGTTTCGTCGTCCCACCCGCCCGCTTCACGCATGGTCTGGAAGAGACGCCGCAGCGAGCCCGAGAGGAGCGAGCCGTAGTCGTTGCGTGGAATGCGGTAGTCGATCTCGCGCAAAGTGGCGTCGATCAGCGGCCGGTTCCGCTCGAGCAGATCGCCCGACTCGCGCACGAGCTTCTCGACAAAACGGGAAAGGGACCGGACCGCCTCGAAATGGTCGAGCTGATCCTCCGACTCCTTCTCGATCCGGAAGAAGATGTCGACCAGGACCTGCAGCCCCTCGACACCGCGCTCGTGCGCGTCGATGTAGTAGAGATTCTCCATCGCGTACGTACGGAGATCCTGCAGGACCTCCTTCCAGTTGGCGTACGGATGGTTGACTTCTTCGAGAAGAGCCTGCGTGCGCTTGCGTATGCCGACGGACTTCGCGGTTATCTCGAGCAGGACCCGCTGCGCTTCGGGGATTTCCACCTTCGCGGCGGTTCTCTGCAGGTTGATTTCCAGGGCCGAGCGACCCGGATCCGCGTTCGACATCTCATTCCTCGTGAGGTGCACGCAGAGGCCCGCGCCCCGCGTTCGTTCCACTGAGACTATACAGGAACGAATCGAGTTCCCGAACTCCTACCGAATGAGCGTCGCCCGCTGCGTCTCCGTCCTGCCACCCGCTTGCGTGCGAAGCAGATAGACGCCCGATCCGACCGCGCGCCCCGCGTCGTCACGGCCGTTCCAGGTGACGGCGACCGCGCCGGCCGCGGCTGCATGGCCGCGCAGCGTGCGCACGAGCCGTCCCGTCGTCTCGTAGACCCCGATCTCGTATTCCGTGGCGGACGGCGCCCGGAAGCGGATCGTGGTGGTCGGGTTGAACGGATTCGGCGCAACGGTCAGATCCAGCGGCGCGGCCGGAACTTCACCTGCCGCGACATCGGTACTGATGTCGAACGAAACCGTCATGTCATAACGCTGGCAGGCGTTCCCCGTGCCCGCGGTGCGGCGAACCACGATGTAGTGCGTCCCCGCCCCCACGAAGAAGTCGGCGAGCACCTCGTTCGCGCCCAGGCCCGCGGCCGCCACGTTGATCAATTCGGTCGTTCCGTCGGGCGCGTAGATCGAAAACTCGAGATCCGTGATTTCGTCGGTCACGATGCTCGAAGTCGGTCCGCCGTCGGGTCCGATCGTATACGCCGACCCCACAGGATCGACCGTGACCGAAAGCAGCCCGCCGGCCGACGCGTCGAACGCGTACCAGTCGAGATCGGGGCCTCGGTCGATCGAAAGCTGCGTCAGGCTGAAGCCCGGGGAAGCAATCGCGCCCAGCAGGTCGAGGTCGGTCGCGTCGAGCACGACGTCGTTGTTCTCGTATATGTCGCCGTAGTTACGCTGGCCGCCTCGAATATCGTCGTCCTGCGGGCCGTTGAACGAAGTCTGAATGAACGGCTCCATGAGTACGCCCGTGTTCGAATTCACGTGGGCGAGGCCGAGGCCGTGACCGTGTTCGTGCATCACCGTGTTTCGGAAGAAGCGGTAGTCGTTCCCGGTATTGTCGAAGAGCGGCCAGTCCTGCGTGTCGATGACCATGTCGCCCCCGATCGGGAAGTAGTTGTACGCGAGAACACCGCCGACGCCGTCGATCGGGTGCCCGCCGATGCGGATATCGGGGCGGACGCCGAGCGAGCCGAACGCTCCCGGAAACGCGGCGCCGTCGTCATAAGTCACCTCGACATACGTGGCGCCGATTCGTCCCTCCCAGCGACTGAACGACTGGCGGATCTTGTCGCGCCAGACAGTCGGACTCGGGAAGCGGAGATCGAACACGGCCTGCAGATCGCTCGGAGCCGTCGGGTCTCCCGCGGTCGTACCGGGAATCGAGACACCGTCGGGTAACAGTCCCCACGTCAGCGTGACGGGATCGCCCGAGCCCCCGGTCGTGGGATCCGTCGCGGTGGACGACCAGCGGGCCCCGATCTCGAACTGATTCTTTGAAAGCATTTCGGGCTGCGGGAGGCGCCGGATCACTTCTTCCACGTAAGCGGGATCCGTGCCCGGAGCGAAACAGAACGAGGCGTATGACGTTTCCACGCAGAAGATGGCGCCTTCCGGTGTTGCCTCGGCAGGTGATTCCGAATCGCGGTTCATGCTGAGGACGGCGAAGGCGAGGCCGGCCAGCGCAAGCCCGGTCATCGCGATGCGGGTTCCGGCGAAGCCCGCTCGATTGCGGCATTTCATTGGATTCATCCTCCGGGAGCACGGGAGCGCATGAAGAAAAAAAGAGGCCCCGGCGAACCGGGGCCTCTCCATTCAAACAGTAGTCAGACTAGCGAATCAGCGTGGCGCGACGAATCTCCTGCTGGCCCGCGATATTGCCGCGGAGCAGATAGACGCCGCTCGAAACGGAGTTGCCCGCGTCGTCGCGGCCGTTCCATTCCGTTTCCACTGTGCCGGCCTGCGTGGCCTGTCCGCGAAGCGTGCGGACGAGGCGCCCGGACACGTCGTAGATCTCGACGCTGTAAGCGCCCGCAGCCGGCGCGTTGAAGCGCACCTTCGTAAGCGGGTTGAACGGGTTCGGCGCGACCGTCAGGTTCATGCCGGCCGACGGAACGCCCGCCGCGACATCGGTCGAAACGTCGCTGCCGATGAGCTGCAGGTCGTAGCGCTGAATGTTGTTGCCTGTGCCCGCCTTGCGGTAGACACGCACGAAGTAGTCGCCGTTCGACGGAATCGCGACAGTCCCGGTTTCCGCAAAGCCCGTACCGTTGGCGTCGAACGTGCCGAGGCTCACGAGACCGCTGGTCAGCACTTCGAAGTCCGGATCGCTGATCTGGTCCGTCGAAATCGAAACCGGCGGGGGACCGCCGTCGTCACCGAGCAGGTACGTCGAACCGACCGGCGTCACCGTGACGTCGAACGGGCCGGCGTTCAGCGTGACCTTGTACCAGTCGACATCGCCGCCGCGATCGATCGAGAGTTCGGTGACTACGAGCGTATCCGTAAGCGCGCCGAAGTCCGTGGCCGTGCCATCGGTGTCGTTGTTTTCGAGATGATCGCCGTAGAAGCGCTGCCCGCCGCGGAGATCGTCATCCTGCCAGCCGAGGAACGCCGAAGAAGCGAACGGCTCCATGAGCTTCGTCTGGCTGGTCGGCTGCACGTGGCCGAGGCCCATGCCGTGGCCGTGCTCATGCATCAGAACATTTTTGAAGAACGTGTAGTTGCCGCCCGGATTCGCGTACGTGAAGTTGTCATCCGTATCCATGACCATGTCGCCGTTGTTCGGATAGTAGTTGTACGCGAGAACGCCACTCGATCCGTCGATCGATCCACCACCGATGCGAACGTCGGCGCGAACGCCGAGGATCCCGTTGTTGCCGCCGGTGCCCTGGTTCACTCCATCGTCATACGCGACTTTCGTATAGTTCGTACCGAGCACGTTGTCCCAGCGCTGGAACGCGTTGTCCATCTTGTTGATCCAGGTGTTCTGGCTCGGGAAGGCCGCATTGAACTCGGCATAGAGATCACTCGGTCCCTGCGGCGTAATCACGCCGTCGGCGACCACGCTCCACGTGAGGTTGATCGGATCGCCGGTGGATCCGGTACCGCCGTCCGTTGCCGTGAGCGACCAGCGGGTGGCGTCGTTGTACATGACCTTCTGCGCTTCGAGCTGCGACTGATAGAAGTTTTCGACCCAGCGCACGACGTCGTCCATGCGTTCGGCCGGGGTGTTCGGATCGATGATGACGGAGAACAGGTCCAGATCCAGACAGGCGGGAAGTTCGATGCCTTCTTCGAGATACTTGCCTTCGAGAACGCCGAACGTCGCCTGGCCCATCACCTGGTCGAAAGGATCGGTGGAAAGGGCGAGCCTGCGCATTTCGTTCACCTGCTGCTCGGCTTCGGTCGGCTGAGCCACTTCGGTGGACTGAATCACGGACGAGATCAGAAAAGCCATGGCCGCGACTCCGGCTGCAAGCGCGACGGAATTGCGGAAGACGTTGCGGTGCATCAAGATAGTCCCCTCCTACAGGAATTGATGAAGCTGCTGATGACCGGCTGGGGGGTGGGAGAAAGAGCCGGTGTCTACCTAGAGATACTCTGAGAGTGTATCAGAGAGAGGGCACCTTCGCAAGTGATCTTCCCGGCTGCAATACAATGATCCTGCGGCGATTTCGGCACCACCTTACCCTGGACCGGGAAACCCTTATTGGACCATCTGTCCTGTCAGGCTGTAATGGAATGAGGAATGCCGGGTTCAGGAATGACGACGCGCTCGCCGACCACGATCGTGGGGCGAGGCTGTCGTATCGCGACTCGTTTGAAAGGACGCAGGTCGGCGATGAAGTACCTGGACGAGTATCGGGACGCCACCGCCGTCCGGCGCGTGGTCGAGGAGCTCCGGGCAGACACCACACGGCCGTGGAATATCATGGAAGTCTGCGGCGGGCAGACACATACGATCGTGAGATACGGACTCGACACGCTCCTCCCCGAAGGGGTGAACCTCATCCACGGTCCCGGTTGTCCCGTCTGCGTCACGCCGGTCGAGTTGATCGATCGCGCGATTCACGTCGCGGGCCGCGACGGAGTGATCTTCTCTTCGTTCGGCGACATGCTCCGCGTTCCCGGTTCCGATGCCGACCTCTTCATGGCCAAGTCGAACGGCGCGGACGTTCGCATCGTCTACTCCCCTCTCGACGCCCTCGCGCTCGCACGCCGGAACCCCGACCGGGACGTCGTCTTCTTCGCGGTCGGTTTCGAAACCACCGCTCCCGCGAACGCGATGGCGGTCTACCTCGCGCAGAAGCAGGGCATTCGCAACTTCTCCATCCTCGTATCGCACGTGCTCGTTCCCCCCGCGATCGAGAGCATTCTTTCCTCGCCCGATAACCGGGTGCAGGCGTTTCTCGCCGCCGGCCACGTCTGCGCCGTGATGGGTTACGAGGAGTACGAGCCGCTCGTTCGGCGCTTTCGCGTCCCGATCGTCGTCACCGGCTTCGAACCGCTGGACATACTGCAGGGAGTTCACCTCTGTGTGCGCCAGCTCGAACGGGGCGAGGCAATGCTCGAGAATCAATACGCCCGCGCCGTCCGCCGGGAGGGGAACCGGCGCGCGCGCGAAATCATGGACACCGTCTTCACGGTCGGGCCGCGGCAGTGGCGCGGCATCGGGGAAATCCCGGCGAGCGGCCTTCACCTGTCGCCGGAATACGGCGACTTCGACGCGGCGAAACGGTTCGACGCCGAAAGGATCCATTCCGAAGAGCGGGGCGACTGCATGAGCGGGCAGATTCTCCAGGGAATCCGAAAACCGGAGGACTGCCCTCACTTCGCTGCGGGCTGCACGCCGGAACATCCCCTCGGCGCCACCATGGTGTCGACGGAGGGCGCCTGTGCGGCCTACTACCGATACAGGCGCCCCGGGCAGGAGGCCATGTCATGACCGTTCGATCGACTTTCGCCACCTCGTGTCCCGTTCCGCTCACGCGGTATCCCACCGTTCAGCTCGCTCACGGCGGAGGCGGCTCGCTGACACGGCAGCTGATCGAGGAGATGTTCCTGGGCGCATTCGACAACCCGCTCCTCCGTCCGCTTCACGACGGGGCGTCCCTCCCCGCAACGAATCGGCCGACCGCCATCACGACAGACTCCTTCGTCGTGCGCCCCCTCTTCTTTCCCGGGGGCGACATCGGCAGTCTCGCCGTATACGGCACCGTCAACGACCTGGCCA
>JABDJQ010000806.1 GCA_013002425.1 Gemmatimonadota bacterium | reverse complement strand
AATGGCATCCCTTCCCTGAAAGCGTGCGGGCATGAACTTCGAACGGCTCGGCTCGACCACGTCTTCGTCATAATACTGAAACCCTAAACTGTCGCGGAGCGCGAGCAGTTCCTCGCCGGACGGGAGCGCGGTCACGCCGTCCTGCCAGTGGACGAAAAGAAGCCGGCCCGGGCGATCCATCTGCATCGAAAAGAAGCCGTTGTCGACGTATGCGTAATCTTCGACGAACGGCGCCGGCATTCGGATATACCAGCCGTATTCGTCCCAGATCCGTCTGGAAAGTGTTTTGTTTTCCCCGCGGTATGTGAGCAGCTGCAGGATCCGGCGCTTGCTCGAATTGAGAAAACCGTTGCGGATGAATTCGCCCTTGTCCGCCGCCGCTCGCGCGAGCGCAGGCTCGGAAGGGGCAATCAGAAAACCGGTGGACTGATTCTGCGAAAACGGGTTGTCGAGAAAGAGCACCTGCGGTTCCTGACTCTTCGCGACATCGTTCAGGGCGTTCCGGCCGAGCAGCCGGGCGGCGGTGCGAAGTACGGGGCCATCCCGGGAGACGTCGACGAGAAAGAGCAGGTTCTTGCGATTCTGGAAGTCCTCCAGACGGTTCATTTCCCGTTCATAGAGAAAGAAGAGCGTTTCCTGCTGGAAGGTCGTGAATTCCACTTCGAGGGCTTCCCGAAGCGGGGCAAGAACGGATTCGTTCCCGTTTCGGTGCTGAAAAACCTGAATTTCGCTGTAGCTCCCGACCGACGGATTGAGACCGCGACAGCCGGCGAGCGTGACGAGCAGCAGAAAGATGAGGAAACGCGGCACGAGCTCACTCCCGGAGCGTGGGGGAACGATGTGCCGCGACCGTACTATTCAGTTCTGGAGGTGTCAACGGCCCCGGCGGCGGCTTTCGTCCTTACGCCGGACGTGCGCGGACCCTCTGTCCGGAACGTGCCGTACCGGAACGGCCCCTCGAGCGGGGTTCCGTAGTCGTCGCGCTGATACTGGTGCGGGCTGCTGGCGCGATTCGGGGCCGGCAGGGCAAGGCCGGCGCCGACCGTCGTCCCGATGCCGGGGAAACTCAAGTGAGGCGCGAAGACGGGGCGCGTGTTCGTGACGATCTGGGGCTCCGTGCTCTCTCCCCGGTCCGGGCCCGCGACGGGTTCGGACAAGACGGAAGGCGTGGCAGTGACCGGGACCTGTGAAGGGCTCGGCGGGGTCAGCATGCCGTAGCTGAAAACTCCGACGAGAACGAGCGCGGCGGCGCCGAGTGGCACCGGAAGCGGGATGCGACCGAAGTCGGCCCACCAGCCCGTGTTTTTCGGGGGGCTCTCCTGTCGGATCTTCGCGCGGAGGCGGGTCTCGAACGAATCGGAGACCGCGATCGAGGGGAGTGCGCGAACCTGATTGAACAGTGAAGCGTAACTTTCGTATTCCGAGCGAAATACGGCGTCTTCTTCGAGCAGTTGCTCAAAGGTGCTGCGGTCGGCCGCTGAGACCTCCCCGTCAAAGTAGTCCGAGAAGAGCTCTCGCATTCGTTTTCTGCTGTTATCCCTGGATTCCATAAGCCCTTTTTCCTGGTGGTGAACTCAGTCGTTATTGGTACCCACGATCGGTTCGATCAGTTCCCGAAATCTTTGTCTTGCGCGGTTCATCCGTGATTTTACGGTGCCCTTCGGCATGTTGAGGACCGTGGCGATCTCCTCGTAGGACAATCCCTGCACGTCGCGGAGCACGAATACCGTGCGATAGCGTACGGGAAGCTCGGCGATGGCCTTTTCGAAGATGGCCCTGAGCTGCGTATTGTGCGTGTCGTCGTCGGGGCGCGCCGACTCGTCGGGGATTTCGTAGGTCGTGCGATCGGACTCGGCGTCCTGAGCCGAACCGAAGCTGTCGAGAGAAACCAGGCGCTTCCGCTTGGTATTGCGCAGTTCGTTGCGGGCTACGTTCAGGGCGATCGTGTAGATCCAGGTGCTGAACTTCGCGATGTTGCGGTATCGGTGTGCGTTTCTGTGGACGCGCAGGAACGTCTCCTGGGCGACATCCTGAGCCTTGTCGTAATCGTTCACCACGCGATACGCGGTGTTCACGAGACGCGACTTGTAGCGCCGGACTAGCTCCGTGAACGATGGCTCGTCCGCCTTCTGATAGCGCGCCATCAGTTCTTCGTCGGTCAGTTCCCTGTGATTGACGGCCGGTTCGGAGCCCATTCGATTCGATTCCCTTCCGCGTGCGTCCCGCGCTGTATCCGGCGATGGTACCCGCGGTCCGGAAACGGAGGCAAGCGGCGAATCGTTGGAAATACTCATTGCGTTCGGTTCGACCATGCAAAGACACCTTCTGGAAGGGATCCGTTCGGCTCCACGGATCGGTATCGGATTTTTCCCAGGCTCTCCAGCTGCGGGAATCGGCTCTCGGTCTCGCTGGCAAAAAGGTCTCCCGCC
>JABDJQ010000804.1 GCA_013002425.1 Gemmatimonadota bacterium | reverse complement strand
CTCCACTTATCGCGAAAACTCCGAACTGTCCCGATTCAATCGCGCCCCCGGCGGCGCCTGGTTCCCTGTTTCATCGGAAACGGCGGAAGTCGTCGCGCGCGCGCGCGCGATTCACGAGGCGAGCGGTGGCGCGTTCGACCCTACGGTGGGGCCGCTTGTCGATCTGTGGGGATTCGGTCCGCCGGAACGCCCCGTCGCGCTTCCGGACAGCGCCGCGATTGCGGGCGCACTCGCATTGGTGGGGATGGACAAGGTGGAGGTGCGCGGCGAGCCCCCCGCGCTTCGCAAAACGAGCGACGCGATTCGCCTCGACCTGTCGGCGATCGCAAAAGGATACGGCGTCGATCTCATCGGCCGTTTGCTCGAGGAGCGCGGTCTGGGCGACTACTTCATCGAGATCGGGGGCGAGATCGTTCTCGGCGGGGAAAGGGTCGGAGGGAAACCGTGGCGGCTGGCGGTCGAGTCTCCTCGCGCGGAAGAGAGAGAGGTCGAGCGCGTGATCGAAGCGCGCGGGCCGCTCGGAATCGCGAGTTCGGGAACCTATCGCAACTACTTCGATCGCGAGGGAAACCGCTACTCGCACACGATCGATCCGCGCACCGGACGCCCGGTCACGCATCATACGGCGGGCGTTTCAGTACTGGCGACGACCTGCATGGACGCCGACGGCTGGGCGACCGCTCTTCTCGTTCTCGGCGGCGGGGAGGCGCTCGCGCTGGCCGACCGCGAGCAGGTGGCCGCGATCGTTCTCCCCGAGCCCGCGCTCGATCGAACCCTCGACGTGAGCGAGTCTAAGGCGTATCTTCTCTACAAGGAAAACGGAAGGATTCGGGAGTTGCCATGAATACGTTTCTGATCACATTCTCGGTATTCTGCCTGGCCATTCTGGCCATGGCCGTCGGCGTGATCGTGACCGGCCGCCGCATTCAGGGAAGCTGCGGCGGGCTCAATTCCGCGGTTCTCGGTGAAGACGGCGAAAAGCGATGCTCGGTCTGCGGTATTACGGTTGAAGAACGGGACCGGGGCGGATGCGCCGAGGAATCCACGAGTCCCGGAGAATAGCGAAGGGTTTTCCGATCCGTCGGCAAGACCCAGGACCCCATCAAGAAAGAGGCCCCGTCCATTGCTGGACGGGGCCGTTTGTTTCTGGAACGAATGCTCGCTCCTAGCGCATGCGGACGACGCGCGTTATGTGTGCTTCCCCGCCGATGTTCGCGCGGAAGAAGTAAACGCTCGCGGGCACCGATACGCCTGCTTGATTCTTACCGTCCCAGGTCACCTGATGGATCCCTGCGGGCATCGTCGAGGACTGAAGCGTGCGGACCCGCCGTCCGGCGAGGTTGAACACTTCGAGTTCCACGAACGCGCCCCCGGTGGGAATCGCATAGGAGAAGAGCGTGCTGCTCTTGAACGGGCTCGGACGCGCCGGGAACACCGCGACACGGGTCGGGATGTTCGCATCTTCGACATCGGTCGCGATCGCCAGCAGATCTTCATCCGTGTAGATCTCGAGCGCGCCGGAAGTGATGTCGGTGCAGACCGGACCGATGCCGATGCCGTTGTTCACGTCATCAAGGCAGTTCTTGATGTCGTTGTAGGCATCCTTCACGGCCGGATCGCTCAGATCCTGACCTTCGAGAGCCGCGAGAGCCGCGTCGGCTTCGGCGAACAGTTCGCCTACGTTCGTCGCGGCAACACCCGAACACGAGACCGGGGCCGAGAGCGAAAGGCCGATTTCCGCGCCGTTGTTCGCGATCAGGCCGATCGCGCCGGTGCAGAAGTTCGCGAGAGCGGCCGCGTACTGGCGCTTGGCGTTCTTGCGGGCGTCCATCGGATTCGACGGAAGCACCGTCACCTGGAACTCGCCGAAGTCGCTGTCGCCCCAGTCGAAGAACTCGGAGACGTCGTCGACGCAAGCCGCGATCTGGTCCATCGCCGCCTGGTTGAACTTCGTGCTGCCGTTTCCGCGCTGCAGAGCCTGGCGACCCCAGAATCCCTTCGAACGCGGGCAGTTCGGCGTTTCACACGTGGTCCAGTCGACGCTGACCGTGAAACTGCTGCCGAGCGTGAACGCGCTGAACGTGTCGAGAATCAGATAGTACGTGCCGTCCGAGGCCGCCACGAAGTCGAGAATTTCGGCCTGGCCCGTGAACGTATCGTCCGCGCCGGCCACGCACGTGTTCTGCGGGTCGTTGCAATCCGTAACGATATACACGGAGGCGTCGGCGCCATTCGTGTACTCGATGTGAACCGCGTCGCCGGCCTTCATGTTGAGCTCGTACACGACATCGCCGCCCTGGGCGTAGAAGCCGGTGCAGCCACCGGTTACGGCGTCGGAAGGCGTGTAGTCGTTGTTCGCGAGCGCCGTGGAACCGGCGTCCGTGAAGTCGACGCAGCGTGTGATCGGGGTTGCCGTTTCACATACGTCGTTTGACGGCGGCGTCAGGCAGCTGCCGAAGAGCTGGTACTGGCCGGCCGAAGACGTCGAGGAAAATCCGCGAATCTTGAGATGATACGTACCCGTGTACGGAGCCGCGACATCGATCTGCGAGTAGAGGCCGGGGCCGCCGTCGTCATCGATGTCGATCAGCGTCGTGCAGTCGTCTTCATACAGTTCGATGACCGTATCGACCGTCGGGAAGATGCCGTCCTGGCTCGTTCCGATACTGATCAGGTCACCCTGATTGCAGTCGAAGAAGACCCAGTCGACATCGCCGGCCGGGCTGATCGAGCCCTGGAATTCCGTGTCGAGAACGTATTCCTGGCCGGGGCACGTTTCGTTATCCGCCACTTCGTCGCTCGGAATCGGATCGTCGTTGCATTCGCCGACCACGATGTAGTTG
>JABDJQ010000774.1 GCA_013002425.1 Gemmatimonadota bacterium | reverse complement strand
GCCTACATCTATCGCGACCGGATCCAGGGGCGTGTGCGCGGCCGTCGCATGGCGCGCCAGGCGGGCATCGAGGGGGGTGGCGCGATCCCGGACACGGCCGACTTTCGCGTACTGGCTCATCCAGGCGACACGTACGTCGGCACGCTGAACGAAGACTTCGCGATCGAAAGCAGCGCGGGCGACATCTTCCTGCTCGGTTCGACGTCGTGGCGCATTCTGAAAGTCGAGACCGGAGTCGTGCGCGTGGTCGACGCGGAAGGCGCGCCGCCGACGATTCCGTTCTGGTTCGGCGAGGCGCCGTCGCGCACGGTCGAACTTTCGCGCGAAGTGTCGGATCTTCGCGTCGAGATCGAGTCGCGCCTCGACGATTCCGACGATTCCGAGGATGCGCGCGCCTGGCTCGTCGAAACGTGTTCGGTGCCCGAGGCCGGCGCGGAAGAGATGGTGCGTTACATCACGGCGCAGAAGGAGTCGATGGGCATCCTGCCGACGACGGACGATATCGTCTTCGAACGCTTTTTCGACGACGGCGGCGGGATGCAGCTCATCGTGCACGCACCCTACGGCGGCCGGATCAATCGCGCCTGGGGACTCGCGCTGCGCAAGAAGTTCTGCCGCAATTTCGACTTCGAACTGCAGGCCGCGGCCGACGAGAACGCGTTTCTTCTTTCGCTCAGCGCCGATCAGAGCTTCGCGATCGAGGAACTGTTCACGTTCGTCAAATCGACGAACGTACGAGAAGCGGTGGAGCAGGCGATTCTGCCCACGCCGCTTTTCGCGACGCGCTGGCGCTGGAACGCGACGCGCTCTCTCGCGCTGCTTCGGCAGCGATTCGGGAAGCGCGTGCCGCCTCAGATCCTCCGGCTCAGGTCCGACGACCTGCTCGCGTCTACGTTCCCGGCGGCGGTGCAGTGCCAGGAACATCTGTCGGGGCCGATCGAGATTCCGGAGCACCCGCTCGTTCGCCAGACGGTGAAGGACTGCCTGCAGGAGGCGATGGATCTCCGCCGTCTGCAGGCGCTTCTCGAGCGCGTCGAAGCGGGTGAAGTGCGTCTGCACGCGCGCGACACGACGGAACCGTCGCCGTTCGCCCACGAAATTCTGAACTCCGCGCCGTACACGTATCTCGATGACGCGCCGCTCGAAGAGCGACGAGCGCGCGCGGTCACGCTGCGCAGAACGCTTCCCGCGAAAGGGCGCGATCTGGGCGAACTCGATCCCGACGCGATCGCGCAGGTTTGTCGTGACGCCTGGCCCGATCCGCGGCATCGCGACGAGGTACACGACGCGCTCGACCAGCTCGTGGCGCTTGCCGAACCGGACGCAAAGCCGTGGATGTCCCATCTCGAGAAGCTCCGCGCGGAAGGACGCGCTTCCGAGGCCGTTCTCGAAACGGGCGCGCGCTTCTGGTTCGTTACGGAAAACCTGCGCGCGATCGAGACGGTGTTCGCGGGTGCGAAGATCGAGCCGGCCGTTTCGATTCCCTCCGCGATCGATCCCGGCGCCATAAATGAAGACGACGCCACGCTTCTCTTGATGCGCGGGCACATTGCCGCGCGCGGGCCGCTTACGACAGGCGATCTCGTGCGGGTCACGGGGCTTCGCGAAACGCGTGTACGATTCGGAATCGCGTCGCTCGAAGCCGAGGGACACCTGCTGCGCGGGCGGTTCCGTCCCGGGGTGGACGAAGAGGAAGTATGCGATCGCCGGCTGCTGGCGCGCATTCATCGTATGACGCTCGACCGGCTTCGCAGCGAGATCAAACCGGTTTCGCCGCAGGACTTCGGACGCTTTCTGCTCAAATGGCAGCACGTGTCGCCCGGCACCGAACTTCGCGGGAAGCGCGGGTTGCTGAAGGTGCTGCAGCAGTTGCAGGGCTTCGAGGCGCCGGCGCTTTCGTGGGAGCGCTCGATTCTTCCGGCGCGCGTTCGCGGGTACGCGCCTTCGTGGCTCGACGAACTCTGTCTGACGGGCGAGCTTTCCTGGGGGCGGCTTTCGGTCAAGCATCGCGATCCTGAAGGTCCCGCAGCCGGTCCGCCCGCGAGCACGACTCTCATTACGCTTGCCGCGCGCGCGGACCTGGCGTGGCTCATGGCCGGCATCAGGACCGACCAGACGCTCTCGGCGCCGCGCGGCGAAGCGGCGCGCAAGATTCTGG
>JABDJQ010000765.1 GCA_013002425.1 Gemmatimonadota bacterium | reverse complement strand
GGACCCGACGATGGAAAGCGAACGGCGCGTGAGTACGCTCGTGTCGCCCAGCGCGTAGAGCAGCGCCGGGGCATCCGGAATCTCGCGCAGAAGGGGCGGGTAATGTTCATGAGTAAACGGTATGATCTCGATTCCGTGCTTCCGCATGGAGCGTTCGATACGCGCGCAATCGACACGCGTGCGCCGGAACTGCGCGATCGCGGGCGACTTCTCTTCCGTAATCCGTGCGATCTCCATCCCCGTGAGATCGAGCACCGCCTCCGGGGTTCCGCACTCTTCGATCAGTTCTTTCTTGTGAATGCCGCTGAGCGGCTTGTGATGCAGCGTAATCCAGGCACGTTCATTCCCCATCCTCGTCCACCTCCCGTATCAAATCGTGCAACCGATGAATCAGCCCCTGCACCCCCTCGCCCGAAACAGCCGAAATACGATGTGCACCCGGGAGGTCGGGCGACTCCCAGTCATCCGGAACGGCATCCATTTTATTCCACGCATAAACGATCCGGCGATCGAGCAGCGTCGCATCGTACGCCTCGAGTTCGGCCCGCAGAACCCGCAGATCCTCCTCAGGATCGGGATCCGTCGAGTCGATCAGAAAGAGCAGAACCCGGCACCGCTCGATATGGCGCAGGAAGTCGAAGCCGAGTCCCTTCCCCTGGCTCGCTCCCTCGATCAGGCCGGGGATATCCGCGAGCAGGAAACTCCCCGCGTCCCCCACGCGAACGAGTCCGAGATTGGGGGAAAGCGTCGTGAAGGGGTAATTTGCGATCTTCGGGCGGGCGGCCGTGACGCGGGCGAGAAACGTGGATTTGCCCGCGTTCGGCAGGCCGACGAGTCCCACGTCGGCCAGCAGTTTGAGTTCGAGAACGAGCTTCCGCCTGCGCGATGCGCCGCCCGGCTCGGCCGTTCGGGGAGCGCGGTTCGTGGCAGTCGCGAACTGGGAGTTCCCCTTTCCGCCCCGGCCCCCGCGGACCGCTACGTAGCGATCCCCTTCTTCGAGAAGATCCACGACTTCCCTGCCCGACTCGACGTCGACCACGGTCGTCCCCGGGGGAACCGCGATGAGCGTGTCGGCCCCGTCCTTCCCGTTATGGTTCGAACCCTGGCCGTGCATGCCGCGCCCGGCGCGAAAGTGTCGCTGGTAGTGAAAGTCGAGGAGCGTGCGCTTCCCGGGATCGACATGAAGAATGACGTCGCCGCCGGAACCGCCGTCACCGCCGTCCGGTCCTCCCTTCGGGAGGTTGCGTTCACGCCGGAAGCTGACACAGCCGTTCCCACCGCCGCCCGACTCCACTTCAATGGTGGCACGGTCAACAAACCGATTCATGAACCGACGATCAATCCATACGGTCGATGATCGCCTGCCCGAAAGCAGAGGTGCCGATCGGCTTCACGTTGTCCATCTGGCGCGCGAGGTCGTACGTAACCGCTTTGTCCAAGATCGCGCGGGAAATGCCCTTCTCGACGAGATCGCCCGCTTCGCCCCAGCCCAGATGCCGCAGCATCATGACCGCCGAGAGAATCACCGACCCCGGATTCCCCTTGTCCTGCCCCGCGTATTTCGGGGCCGTGCCGTGGGTCGCTTCGAAGAGCGCCGCTTCATCGCCGATGTTCGCGCCCGGCGCCATGCCGAGACCCCCTACCTGCGCGGCGCAGGCGTCCGACAGGTAGTCGCCGTTCAGGTTGGGCGTAGCCACGACTTCGTAGTCGCTCGTCCGCGTCAGGATCTGCTGGAACATGCTGTCCGCGATCCGGTCCTTGATGACGATCTTGCCGGCCGGCGCTTTGCCGTCGTGCTTCTTCCAGACTTCGTCTTCGGTAATCGTCTGGTCGCCGAACTCGTCGCGCGCCACTTCGTAGCCCCAGTCACGAAACGCCCCTTCGGTGAACTTCATGATGTTCCCCTTGTGCATGAGCGTGACGCTCTTGCGATCGTTTTCGATCGCGTAACGGATGGCCATGCGCACGAGCTGCTTCGTGCCGGTGGCGCTGATCGGCTTGATTCCGATTCCCGAGTCGGAGCGAATCTCCTTCCCCATTTCGTCTTTCAGAAACGTAAGGAGACGGCGCACTTCGGGCGAGCCCGCTTCCCATTCGATTCCCGCGTACACGTCTTCGGTGTTCTCGCGGAAGATCACCATGTTCATCTGTTCGGGATTCTTGACGGGCGCAGGCACTCCCGCGTAGTACTTCACGGGACGCACGCACGCGTAGAGATTCAGGATCTGACGCAGAGAAACGTTCAGCGATCGGAAACCGCCGCCGACCGGCGTCGTGAGCGGCCCCTTGAGGGCGACAATGAACTCACGGATCGCGTTCAGCGTCTCCTCCGGAAGGATTTCGCCGTAAACCGGCTCCGCGTTTTCGCCGCAGTAGACATCCATCCATGCGATCGCGCGATCCCCCCCGTACGCTTTCTCCACCGCCGCGTCGATCACGACGCGCGTGGCGCGCATGATGTCGGGGCCGATCCCGTCACCTTCGATTACGGGGATGATCGGTCGATTCGGAACCTTCAGGGTTCCGTCTTCTCTACGCTCGATCCGCTCGCCGTTTGCGGGAACGGTTACTTTCTCGAAGGACGTCATTTTCACAGCGGTCTCTCTTTCGGAATACGGGTGGGTGTCGGAGCATCCGCCCCATGGCGGCGTCGTTAGAGTCGATGGTACCGCCCCAGCAAGGGGAGTGTCAACGGGCGGGCCCGGGAACAGGGGTCAGGCCGGCTTCTCCTTTGCCTTCTTCTTCTTCTCAGAAGCCTTCTTCTTCTTTTCGGGGGAAGACTCCTTTGCCTGCTTCTTCTCTTCTTTCGCCTGCTTCTTGTACTCGCTGCTCCGGTAGTCCGTTTCGTAGAAACCGGAGCCCTTGAAGATGATCCCGGCTCCCCCGGACAGCAACTTCTTCACCTTGTGACGGCATTCCGGACAGCGCTTCACGGGCGGTTCGGTCATCGACTGAAAGCGCTCGAACTGATGTCCGCAGTGCGTGCACTCGTATTCATATGTCGGCATGGGTCTCTCCTTCTACCGCCGGCCCGTCGCGCTCCGCCAGATCAGAAACGCGGCAAGCGTCATTCCGTCGTCGATGCGTCCCGACCGGATCCATTCCTCGAACGCGGCGGGCGAAACCGTCAGACGCTCGATCTCTTCGCTGGCATCCTGCTCCGCGTCCACGGGCGTGAAGCCGCGCGCTTCGAAGACGGTGCACTCCTCGTTCGTGGCCCCGTTCCACGACGCGAAACTCCCGAGCCTCTTCCACTCGGCCGCGCTCAGTCCCGACTCTTCGGCAAGCTCCTGCCTCGCGTGGTCTTCGGGGGATTCGCCCGCGGGGACGCCGCCCGCGGGGAACTCGATCGATTCCCGACCGAGAAGATAGCGGTACTGTTTCACGAGCGCCAGTGTCCCGTTCTCATGCACGGGCACGATCATGACCGCCCCGTGGGTGTGTATATAATGATAGTCACCGGGGGTCCCGTCCGGCAGAACGTAGCGGTCGTGCCGGAACGAGTACCAGGGGTTGGTGAAGACGGTCTCGCGCGAAAGCGTCTGCCACTTCTTCACGAGCCGTTCAGTTCCCGTACGCGAATCGTGATGCGGTCGAATACGGAAGGCGGAACGAACGGCGCCACATCGCCGCCGAGAACCGCGATTTCACGGACGAGCGAAGACGTGATCGGCCCGACGGCGTCGTCGGCCAGCAGAAACACGGTTTCGAGTTCGGCGCTCATCCTGTGGTTCATGAAGACCATGCTTCGCTCGTAGTCGAGATCGACCCCGGTTCTGAGGCCGCGGAGAAGCGCCGTGGCATTCTCGTCCTTCGCCACGTCGATCAGCAGACCGTCGAACGGCACCACACGAATGCCCGGCAGATCGGCCGTGGCTTCGCGCACGAGTTCGAGACGCGCTTCGGGCGTGAAGAGCGCTTTCTTGTGATGACCGGCCGCGACCGCGACGACGACCCGGTCGAAGAGCGTCAGACCGCGCTCGATCAGATCGCGATGCCCGTTATGGAGCGGGTCGAACGTGCCGGCAAAGAGCGCGATTCTCATGATTCATCCTCCCCGAGCCCGTGCTCGCAGTCGTTTCCCGCTTCCTTCTCGCTCCCGATCGTCAGAAAATCGAGAACCGTGTCTCCGTAGGACCGCGCCCGCGTCCACCGCGGAACCCCCTCGGCCGAGGGCAGCAGTTCACGCTTGTCGCGCTCGATGACCGCGATCCCGTGGAATCCCCCCGCGATGAGCGCCGCGAGGGCCGGATCGATCAGCCCCATTCGGTACGGGGGGTCGAGAAAAGCGACGTCGAAGGCGCCGAGATCGTTCGCACCGGTCAGTCGCGATACGACATCGCCGCGCACGATCTCCACGCTTTCGATCCCGAGGCCGCGCCGGTTCCGTTCGATCCAGGCGATGACTGCGGGCGCCTTCTCGATGAAGCGCACGAAGGCCGCCCCGCGCGAAAGAGCTTCGAATCCGAGAGCCCCCGA
>JABDJQ010000763.1 GCA_013002425.1 Gemmatimonadota bacterium | reverse complement strand
GGCCTGGACAGCGTCAGCGCCTACATGGGCGAACACGTGCGCGCCTCCTGGGTGATCCGTCGCGGCTGTCCGGCGGCGCCGTCCGCGCTCTCGGGCATCGGCCCGCCGCGCTCGTGGGAGTGGGATTACGACCTGGCGGGCAACCCGACGGTGCGGCTTCTGTACGCGTACGCCGCGAGCGACACGATCACTTCGCTCACGTACCGGTTCGACCTGTTTCGCGATTTCGGCGAGCAGTTCCTGAACATCGGGATGGTGACCACGCCGGCCATACGCGCGCAGTTCCTGCTGACGACCGAGAACGAGACGGTGACGGTTCCGGTACCGGTGCGCGGCCGGGGAAACTCTGCGGCCGGGGGCGGCGCTGCCGGCGCCACGGACGCTGGCCGTGCCACCGGCGGCTCGCGCTTCCAGACAGGCTTCCCCGCGTTCGTGAAACTCGGCGTCGAACACATTCTCGAGGGGATCGACCACATCCTGTTTCTATTCGCTCTGATCCTGGTCGGCGGGCGACTCGTCTCTCTGATCAAGATCGTGACGGCGTTCACGATCGCGCACAGCATCACGCTTGCACTCGCGGCGCTGGAGGTCGTGGCGCTCCCGCCGGCCATGATCGAATCGGCGATCGCGCTCAGCATCGCCTATGTCGCGCTGGAAAACTTCTGGATCAAAAACAGTGAGAGGCGCTGGATCGAAACGGGACTGTTCGGCTTCGTGCACGGTTTCGGATTCGCGAACGTGCTGCGTGACATCGGGCTTCCCCGGGACGCGCTCGTTTCCTGCCTGCTCGGCTTCAACCTCGGTGTCGAACTCGGCCAGATTCTGATCGTGCTCGTGCTCTTTCCGGTCGTGCTGCTGATCGGCCGTACGTCGTGGCGCCGCTCGATCGTGTGGGCGCTTTCCGCCGCGCTCTTCGTGATCGCGATCGCGTGGTTTCTGGAGCGCGCCTTCGGACTTCCCGTGGGGATTATCTAGACAGGAGCAGGCCCGGCCCGCGCGCCTACTTCACGAACGAGATCTTGCGTGTCCGCACGTCCTCGCCGCTCCGAAGCACGGCGAAGTACGTGCCCGTAGCGACCGTACGTCCGCTCGCGTTCGCGCCGTCCCAGATCACGACATGCTCTCCCGCGCCCTGCTCGCCCTGCTTCAGCGTGCGTATGAGGCGCCCCGAAACATCGTAAACGGCAAGATCGACATCGCGACGCTCGGGAAGCGCGAAACGAACCGTTGCGCGCTGCACCGACGGCGTCGGCCCGATCGGAAAGAGCCGGAGCACGCTCGGCGCGCCCGCGTCACCCGCGTCGCCCGCATCACCCGCGTCGCCCGCGTCACCCGTGTCACCCGCGTCACCGCTGCCGCCCGCCACGTCGACCGAAACGCCCTTGATGATACGAAAGTCGTCGAGCACCGCGCCGGTGTCATCGAGGAACACGGCGTCCATCACGTTCGCGTCGATATCGAGCACCATCGACCCGAGTTCGTTCAGGCTCGTTACCATGACGGGATGGTTCAGCGTGCCCCCGGAGAGTTTCGACGAGCTGCCCGCAACCGCGTAGATGCATCCCTCGAACTGCCCCTTTATCTGGGAAGCTTTCTGGTAGGCGCCGTTGCCCGTTTCGGATCCGTCGCCGCCGTCGATGGTCATGCCGGCAGTCAGCGAGCCCGACAATCCGTAGTGCCCGTTCACGAGGAACGACCGCTCGTACGAATGACTGTGGCCCGCGAGCACGAGGTCGACGCCGGCCGAGTCGAGAATGGGGAGGAAGTTGCCCCGCATGTTGGTCATGCGTCCGCCGCTGTCGCCGGCGTTGTCCGAGTTGTGCGACCCCTTCGTGTACGGCGGATGATGCCAGTACGCGATGATCCACTGCTGGTTCGTCGCGGCGAGATCGCTCCGCAGCCAGTTCGCCATCGCCCCGCCCGTGGACAGGTTGCTGCCGTCGGAGTCGAGGCAGATGAAGTGAATGTTGGCGTGGTCGTACGAGTAGTACGCTTCCGTACCCGATGCGATCCCGCCCAGTTCACCCGCGGTCGGCATCGTGAAGATGTCGTAGTAGTCGTTGTTGGCGCCGCCGTGGATGTCGTCGTGATTGCCGCGCGTCGGGAAGAGCGCGGTGTTCTCGAGAATCGTCGGGTACATGTCGAACACGCCCGTCTGGTACTCCGTATCGAGCCCGGAGTTGTAGGCGTTGTCGCCGAGCATGAGCCATACGTCCGCACGGTTCGCGCCCGCGTAGTTCTCGTATGCCGAAGCGACGTCGCGCGCGTCCTGCGTCCCCTGGCCGGAATCGCCGATGACCCAGACGCGCGACTTCTTGACCGTTCCCGCGCTCGGCGCCGTTTCGAAGTACGTGGCGGCCCCGTTCGAGTAGAGCGTTTCGGTCGTCGTTCCGACGTCGTAAAAGTATTTCTTGTCGGGTGAGAGGCCGTCGATGCGGATTTCGTGCTCGGTCGTGAGCGTGGCGTCGCTCACGATGCTGCCGAGCGAGCCGAGCGCCGTCCCGTAACGGATCGCCGAACTCGTGGCCGTGTTCGTGCGCCACCGAATCGTGGCGGTCGTGTCGCCGCGCACCTGAATGTACGGCCCGCGCGTCAGGAACTCGGCCGTCGTCGAGTAGTTG
>JABDJQ010000748.1 GCA_013002425.1 Gemmatimonadota bacterium | reverse complement strand
ACATCTTCTTCTTCGTCGTGAACAGCAGTTTTCACGCTCCCGAGTATATCTCGCTCTCGAACATCGACGTCGAAGTAAGAGTGCAGGGCACGCGGGAGCTCGACTTCAAGAACTGCGTGGTCTACCTGCAGGTAGAGGGTAACTACAGGGATACGTACTTCGGTGACAGTTGGACGGCGACCGCCACCATCACCGGTTCGGCGATCGGATCCTTCACGGAAAACCGGTTCTCCGGCGCCTGGGACCCTGCGGTTCACGGCGCGGCCCTCGGCGGGATCAACATTCGCATGAACAGCCAGGGGACCGTGATCGAGGAACTGGTCTTCGCTTATGACATCACGTACGCCACCGGAGGCACGTATACGAGGGATATCCGGGCGAACGACCTGGCGTTCATTCAGGTCACCCCCTGGGGAACCACGCAGTACGGAGTCGAAGGGTGGCGGACGCTTGACCTGGTAGAGGAGGCCGAAGACTGGCATATCTATGGCTCGGGCGGCGAGTGGCGTATGGGGTTCGATACGTTCGAAACGAACGAGACCAGCTATATCTACGTCGAGTTCAACTGATCGCGGGCGGCCGGCCGCATCGATCTTCCGCGATGACTTCCGCGCGCCCGCAGAGCGCCTGCGCTAAAAGTGATAGCTGTACGACGCGCCGAAACCGTGCGCGTCCGGCGTCATGCCGAGCGTGTACTCGTGCAGGCCCTCGCCCGCCGGGGCGTCCCCGCCGGGACCTGCGGCAGGCCCGCTCGACGCCGGCTCCGCGAGGCGCTTCAGTCCGAGCGCAAGAGAAACTCCGCCCCCGATCACGAGTGCAACATTCAGCGCGTTGTAGCGGGCTTCCCGCGGCGCCAGTGAAACGGCGCCCTCGCCCGCGAACGGGGCACCCGATTCGAAGGTCGTGTTCGCGGGCGGCGCGCTCGTCCCGAACTTCTGCGAAACGCCGAGCCCCATCGTGATGAGGCCGATCGTCGCGAACGCGATCCCCTGCTTCCTCGGCGAGAGATCGTCGCTGTTCGCGAGAAGATCGATCACGTGGCGGCCGTATGCGTCTCTCATGACGACATGCGAAATGTCCTGCACTTCGAAGCGGTACATCGTGCCGTCGCGCGACAGAATGCTGATCTCGTAGTCGCGATATTCGTACGGAACGGGCGGCACGAGATAGTAGAGATCCTCCTTGTTCGCGATCACACCTTCGTAAATCGTGCCGTCGCGCAGCGTGATCGAGTCCGCGAACAACATGGCGGGGTAAAGGAGCATCATCATCGTGATTCCGATCGGACGTCCGGTCATCGGTCTCTCCCTTCGCGTCGGCCGCCGGGCGGGGAAGTCGGCGTGCCGTTTCAGCACTCCTGCCTGTAAGACTGCAAAGTGCGTTCCGATGCGTGTAAAGAGTGCGAAAAAGCGCGGAAACGGCTGATGGGACACGCTGGAGACGCCGGGGGATGCTGAGGGACGCCTGGTCGAAAGTGCGGGGGATTGCGGTTCGCGGCGCGAACACGGTCTTCTCCGCTGCAGGCAGTGCGTCAAAACACCACGCCCGTGTCCGATGTCCGCAGCGGACTCGATCGGGCAGGGAGCAGCGCGGAAGACAGCCCCGGTGAAATGAAGCCGTTTCCTTCGCGCGTCAGCTGAGATGCGAGATGAGCGCGGCGACGAGGCCGGTCCAGCCCGTTTGATGCGAAGCGCCGAGCCCGGCGCCGCTGTCGCCGTGAAAGTATTCGTAGAACAGTAAATTGTCGCGCCAGACGGGGTCGGTTTCGTACGGCGATCCCGCGAGGTACGGCCGGCTTTCGCCGTCGCGCTCGAACAGCGCGATGAGGCGCCGCGTGAGGTCGTCGGCCACTTCGGCCAGCGTCGCCTGATGCCCGCTCCCCGTCGGAAACTCCACCGTGTAGGTCGGCCCGAGATAGCGATTGTAGCGACGCAGCGACTGCACGATCAGGTAGTTGAGCGGCAGCCAGACAGGGCCGCGCCAGTTCGAGTTCCCGCCGAACATCACGCTTTTCGACTCGCCGGGTTCGTAACCCACGATGTTCTCGAAGCCGTCCGACGCGAAGTGATACGGGTTCTCTTCGTACTCTTTCGAGAGCGAGCGGATTCCGTACGGCGACAGAAATTCGTTCTCGTCCAGCATGCGCGCAAGCAGGCGTTTCAGTCGCTCGGGCGAAACGATCGACATGAGTCCGCGCGCCCGATCCCCTTCGCCGATCAGGCATGTTGCATTGTTCGCAAGGTCGGGACGGTTCTTGAAGAACCAGTTCATGCGTCGTTTGAAGTCGGGCAGTTTCTCGAGATACGAAACATCGAGAAGTTCGACCGCGAATATCGGCGTGAGACCGGCGATGGATCGCAGGCGGATCTTCTCGCGGCTGCCGTCGGGCCGATGGATCTGATCGTAGAAGAAGCCGTCCTCTTCGTCCCAGAGCGAGCCGCCGGTGCCGCTTATGTCATAGATAGCCGCGGCGATCGAAAGATAGTGTTCGAAGAACTTCGACGCGATGTCTTCGTATGCCGGGTCGTCGACCGCGAGCTCCCACGAGATCATCAGCATGTCGAGGCAGTACATGGCCATCCACGCGGTGCTGTCGATCTGTTCGAGGTACCCCTCGCCCGGAACCGGCTTGCTCCGATCGAACACACCGATATTGTCGAGACCGAGGAACCCTCCCTCGAACACGTTATGGCCCTGGCTGTCCTTGCGATTGACCCACCATGTGAAGTTCATGAGCAGCTTGTGAAAAACGCTCTGCAGAAAATCGAGATCCGCGGTGCCGTAGCGGATGTACTCCGTGCGATAGACGTTCCACGCCGCCCGCGCGTGCACCGGCGGGTTGACGTCCGAGAAATTCCATTCGTACGCCGGGAGCTGCCCGTTCGGATGCATGTACCATTCGCGTGTAAAGCGTTTGACCTGGAGCTTCGCGAAGGACGGATCGAAGTCGGCGAACACCATCGCGTGAAATGCCGAGTCCCAGACGGCGAACCACGGATACTCCCACGAGTCCGGCATCGAGAGAATATCCTCGCAGTACATGTGCTTCCAGTGGACGTTTCGGATGCGTGCGCGGCTTTCGGGAACGGGTTGCTGGTCGGGGTC
This sequence comes from Gemmatimonadota bacterium, assembly GCA_013002425.1. Lineage (GTDB taxonomy): Bacteria > Orphanbacterota > Orphanbacteria > Orphanbacterales > Orphanbacteraceae > JABDJQ01. The sequence continues at coordinate 5,189 of JABDJQ010000748.1, read as the reverse complement.
GCCCTTGAGCCAGCGGTCCACCCAGAAGTAGTAAAACTGCTTGCACCAGATCATGCCCGCCCACGCGCGGCGCTGAATCGCGCGGCGCTCTTCGCTGAGGCGGTCGCTCTTCTGCAGCACGGCGTAGAAATCGTCGGCCTCGCCGCGGCGCGCTTCGATCAGCCCGTCGACGGCCGCCGGGTCGCAGCGCTCGTCTTCGCGATCGGACAGCAGACAGTAGACCGCGGCCGACTCACCCGGCGCCAGATCGAAACGGTGGATCGACGCCACCCGTGTTCCGGTCGCGGATCCCGACCCGGCGTGCGCGACCGCGTCGGAATCACCGCCGACGACATACGCGTGAAAGCCGTCTTTGTAGCGCGCGCGTTCGGAGGGAGCGGTCGCGCCGGCAGCATTCCCATCAGCAGGGCTCCCTTCGACTGCGCTCCCATCGGCCTCTGCGTTCCCGCCGGCCGGGGCGCCCGCACCGTCCCCAGGCGCCCACGGCGCCGGGTTCGTCTCGTTCTCCGTGAACACGACCTCACGCGCGTCGGCGAACGCGATCCATCGGTCGCCGAGTGTTTCATGCCGCGCGCGCACGCGGCCGCCGGCCGGCCCTTCCATCACGGGACGCGCGGCCGTAGTCCGCTCTCGCCAGGTGTTCCGGAACCACGCGGTCGGCACGATCGTCAGCTGACCGGCTTCAAGACCCCGATTCTCCGCCCTAATCCGGACCGCGATCTTTTCGGGGCCGTCCTTCGCATACTCGATCGTGATGTCGTACCACGGCCCGCTGTCGAAGATGCCGGTTTCCGTAAGCTCGAACTCCGGGTCTTCGAGTCCGCGCTTCGCGTTCTCCTCGCGCAGCCGTTCGTACGGAAACGGGCGCCCGGGATAGCGGTACAACAGCTTGAGGTAGGAATGAGTCGGCGTCGCGTCGAGGTGCCAGTAGCACTCCTTCAGGTCTTCGCCGTGATTTCCTTCGGGATTCGAAAGGCCGAAGAAGCGTTCCTTGAGGGCGTCGTCCTGACCGTTCCAGAACGCGGGCGCGAAACAGAGGCGCTGGTGGTTGTCGCTGATGCCGGCGATGCCGTCCTCGCCCCAGCGGTAAGCGTACGATCGGGCGCGTTCGTGGGTCACGAACTCCCACGCATCGCCGTCCGCGGAGTAGTCCTCGCGCACGGTGCCCCACTGGCGGTCGGCGACGAACGGACCCCAGCGCCGCCAGTGACGCTTGCGTGATTCCGCTTCGCGAAGGCGATCGCCCTCGGACACGTTCTTCATATCGATGACGGGTCTTCTCATTTGGGCGGAGTATAGCTCAGGCGCTCGAAGGCTACGAATGTTTCACGCCGATCCGCGATGCGTTATGATGCGTCAAGACGGGCTTCGCGCCGACCGTCATGATGACCGGGATCATCGTGAGGGGCCGTCTTTCGAGGGAGTTTCGGTATGAGCGACAGTTCGAATGCCGCCGCACGCGTGAAAGCGCTGCTGCCGTCGCGCAAGGGTCACTTCCGGCTGGAGTCGGGACACCATGGAGCGCTCTGGCTCGACCTCGAGAAACTGTGTTACGACGTCGCACCCGTGCGGGAACTGGCGTTCGAACTCGCGAAGCGGGTCGAATCGCACGATATCGACGCCGTCTGCGGCCCACTCGTAGAGGGCGCCTATGTCGCTCTCTTCGTGGCCGAGGCGCTCGGCGTTCCCTTTCTCTACAGCACGCGCGAGGAGGGGCGGAACGAGAACGGTCTCTACACGTTTCAGTATCGGGTTCCCGGCGCCCTTCACGGCGCGGCCGGAGGGAAGCGCATCGCGATCGTGAACGATGTCATCAATGCGGGTTCGGCCGTACTCGGCACTCTCGAACATCTCGAAGCGCTCCGCGCGACCGTGCCCGTGATGGCCTCGCTGGCCGTGCTCGGCGAGCGGGCGGGCGCGTTCTGCGAGGAACGCGGCGTTCTTCTCGAAACCCTCGTCACGATCCCGAACGAGATCTACCGGGCGTGCGACTGCCCCCTCTGCGCCGAGGGAATCCCCGTTACGAACAACTGATCCCTGAAGGAGAACTCCCATGCCCTCCAGATCGTTCAACGCCACACTTGTCGGTGTGAACAACAACTCCGCCTGCGCCATCGAGATTCCGTTCGACCCGAAAGAGACGTTCGGCAAGGTGCGGGCGCCCGTCGTCGTTACGATCCGCGGCTACTCGTACAAGAGCACGATTGCGCGCATGAGCGGCGTCACGTTCGTGCCGCTTCGCAAGAGCCATCAGGTGAACGCCGGCGTGAGCGCCGGCGAACGCGTGCGTGTGAAGCTGGCGCTCGACAATTCGAAGCGCACGGTGAAAGCGCCTGCCGATCTCGAGAAGGCGCTCGAGTCTCGCGGCGTCCTCGACGGATGGAAAAAGCTGAGCTTCACGATGCAGAGGGAAAACGTCGAAGGGATCGAAGGCGCGAAGAAGCCGGAAACGCGCGCGCGCCGCATCGAAAGAGCGATCGACGCGGCGCGCGGAAAACTGCGATAGCTTCGAGACGCGAAAGGCTCACCGCACGAGATGCACCCGGGCCGTCTCCGTCTCTCCGACGCGATCGAGCCTGATGAAGTAGACGCCCGGCGATGCGCGACGTCCGAATTCGTTGCGCCCGTCCCAGACCGCCAGACCGCCGCCCGACGCCGACTTGCCCGCGCCCGACCCCGTGAGCGACCGCACACGCCGCCCGGCGATATCGAAAACGGCGAGATCGGCCGCGCCGGCCGGCGCCCCCGCGCCGCCCCCGCCCGACCATTCCGCACCCTGCGAGTAGAACACCTGAACAGGCGTTCCGGCGGGCGCCGGATTCGGGTAGGCCACGAGAGAAGGCGCGCCGGCCGCGGGCAGTCCGCCCGCAACGCCGACGTCGGTCGCATAGGTCGCGTAGTAAATATCGCTTGTCGAGTTCTCGAAGTAGCTGAGATGCGGTTCGTCGTTCGAGTCGAGCGCGAGCGCCGGGCGCCAGCCGCGGTCGGCAATATCGTCGACCGGATCGCTCGACCAGACGCCCGCCTTCTTCCTCACGTGGCGCAGTTTCTGGCTCACGGTATCGAAGTACGCGATATGGGGATCGCCATCCGAGTCGATCCAGAGCGAAGTCCCTTCGCCGACCGCATCGTTCGGATCGGGAATCGCTTCGGTCACCCACGAACCGCTCGCATTCGTCGCGTAGCGCACGACGCGCGTGTTCTCGTTCACATACGAAATATGGATATCGTTGTTCGCGTCGACCGCGATGTCGGTCCAGGTGCCGACGTTCGGGAGCGAGTCGATGGTCGTCCGGACCCAGTTCCCGGCGGCGGTACGTCTGGCGTACTTGAGATTGCCGTTCCCCTGGTCGTAGTAGGCGACGCGCGGCCGATCGTTCAGGTTCATGGCGATCGACGTATGATACCCGACATCGTCGGCGCCGCCGTCCACCGTTTCGATCGTCCAGGTTCCGCCGCTCTTGAATGCGTAGCGAAGGTCCGCCTCGGGCCCGAGCACCGATGACTTCCATCCGTAGCTGATATGCGGTTCGTCGAGCGTATCGACGGCGATATCGGGCCATTCGCCCGTAAGCGTGTCTCCCGACAGGACATCGGGAAAGTCCGGGATCGTGGTCGTCCAGGTACCGGTATTGTTGTCGTACTTGTAGTAGATCAGCAGGTAGTCGGGGTAAGCGTTCCCCCGAACCGCGAAGTGCGGGTCGCCGTTCGAGTCGAGTTGCATCGAGCAGTACTGGATCGTCGGGCCGACGTGACGTGTGACGAAGTTCCAGCTGCTCCCGTCGTGGGCCGCGTACCAGAGATAGGCGGCCCCGCCCCCCGACTCGGCCGAGTAGGCGACATGCGGATTGTCGTTCGCGTCGATGTCAATGTCGGTGTACTGGGTCCAGTTGTTGCCCCCCTGATCGAGAAGCTCGTTCGTAAAGGTCTGCGCCGCGGCGGGTCCCGCCAGGGCGAAGAGGGCCGACCCGAAGGCCGCGGATAATACAGAGATCCGTAAGTTCGGTTTCATGAGTGAGTACTCCTTTCTATTCGAGTACCGCACCGTTTCCCGCCGGATCGGACCATCTTTTTATCACGAAGCACCCTATGCCTCCGGATCCGTCTCCCGGCCGCTATTGATCCCTCCCCGCTCCCCCCCTACAATGCAGATGTTCCGGCGAATCGATCGTCCGGACCGAGCCGAACCCGCGAAAACCGAGGCCATGTCCCAGACACCGCAGTCTACGAACGGCGCCGTCCCTCCGAACTTCGCGTTCGTCATCGACAACCGGAAGTGCATCGGCTGTCACGCCTGTTCGGTCGCGTGCAAGTCCGAGAACGACGTGCCTCTGAGCGTCAATCGCACCTGGGTCAAATACGTCGAAACCGGCCTCTACCCCGACTCCCGGCGCCACTTCCAGGTCACGCGGTGCAATCATTGCGCGAATCCGCCGTGTGTGCGGATCTGCCCGACGGCGGCGATGTTCCAGCGCGCCGACGGCATCGTGGAGTTCGAATCGGACGCCTGCATCGGGTGCAAGGCGTGCCTTCAGGCGTGCCCGTACGACGCGATCTATATCGACCCCGAATCGCACACGGCCGCGAAATGCAATTACTGCGCGCACCGCATCGAGATCGGCCTCGAGCCGGCCTGCGTCGTCGTCTGTCCGGAACACGCGATCATCGCCGGTGACAAGAATGACCCGGGGAGCGAAATCGCGCATCTCATCGCGAACGAGAAAGTCACGGTCCGCAAGCCCGAGCAGGGAACGAAGCCGAAGCTCTATTATATAGAGGGAACGGACGCGTCCCTCCAGCCCGACCCGTCCATCGCGAAGCCGCAGACATACATGTGGGCCGACCGCGTCAGCGAGCAGGGGGAGGATCCGAAGCCGCTGGGTTATCGGGCGGCGGGTCCTGTCGCGCCCGGACACCCCGTCCTCGACGGGGCTCGGACGGGGTCCCCGTCGGGCGCGCCACCCGCCGCGCGTACATCTGTGGATTCGGAACTTCACCCTGCTTCGTCGCGAAGGGAAGAGGGGAAAAGAGAAAGACAGGAAGAAAGACGGGGAGAAAGACAGGAAGAAAACGGGACGGGAGCGGAAGGCGCCGGAAGTGCGATTCCCTCCTCCCCCCTCGCCCGCGACGCGGCCGCATCGTCCGGACGGCCCGGGCTGAAGGGCCTCGGCGGCTCCGATGCATCGGTC
>JABDJQ010000721.1 GCA_013002425.1 Gemmatimonadota bacterium | reverse complement strand
CCCGGATCGTTCAGTACGTAGCTGCTCGTGACCGGATTGCCGCCGGAGTATCCGGGACCGTGAATGCTGCCGTGGACCTTTCTGGGCTCGTGCCCGAGGTACTCCATGATGTCGATCTCGCCGCACTCCGGCCATCCGACCGTGTCGATGTTCGATCCGAGTAGCCAGAAGGCGGGCCATATCCCCTGCCCTACCGGCAGTTTGATCCGCGCCTCGAATCGGCCCCGGGTCTTCTCGAACAGGCCCTTCGTGGTGATGCGACCGGACGTGTACTGCGATCCGAGGAATTCTTCTTCGCGTGCGACGATGGCGAGATTTCCCTCCCCGTCGAGCGAGACGTTATCCGGTGAATCGGTGTCGTACTCGAGCTGGTTGTTCCCCCAGCCGGTTCCGATGTCGAAATTCCACTTTTCCGGATCGGGCGACTGGCCTGCGGGCCCCTCGAACTCGTCCTCCCAGACGAGGATCCATTCGAATTCGGAGGCATCCTGACTGCAGCCGGAAACGGCGAACGTGAGTACGAACGCCGACAGGCAGGTGAAACGCAGTGCGGAACTGACGGACTTCGGTAGAGTCATCGGGCTCCGGCAGCTCCTACTTGTGGAAGTAGATGTTGTCGATGTACGCCGTCGGCGAGTCGCTCGCGATGATCAGCTGCGCCAGATGCGCGCGGTTGAACAGGAACGTGAAGTCCGAGAAGGGAATCTCCAGAGAGTTCCACTCGCCCACCGCGATCGCGGGTGTGGTGCCCGCGTTCAAGACGATCTCGTGTTCCGCGTCGGGCGCGCCGCCGAACTGACCGTCCTCGCCGAAGTCCACGAGCTTGATGCTGAAGCGGGAACCTTCCGGGATGTAGACGTCCATGTGCACCATCGTCAGTTCGCTCGCGTCCACCTGATCTTCAATGAACTCGATACCGGCGAAGATGAGGTTCGTATACGCCTTCACGTCGTCCCCGTCGATCACGAGATCCGTGTAGTCCGCCCGATCCCAGTCCGCGGACCACTTCTGCACTTCCTTGTTCTCGTAGCTGTTGCTGAAGATGGAGACAACGTCGGAAGCCGGAAGCGTCGGTTCGGGCGCGGGAGTGAGCGGCGGTGCGGTCGCGTTGAGCGTGACCGTTCCGGTCGCTTCGACGGTGTCCAGCATCGCGGTGATGGTCGCCTCGCCGGCCCCGATGACTTCGATTTCACCCGCCTCGGAGACGGCAACGGTCTCGTCCGAGATTACAAAGTCGAAGTTTGCGGGAAAGTGGTTGACCGTTATATCTTCGCCCGCCACGCTGAAAACGGTTTTGGCCCCTTCGATGGGGACTCCGCCGCCGACAAACGCCGTCACGTTACGCGAATTGATCGACGGCCGCGGATCCGTGATCGACGAGATGGTCGTGAACTCGACCTGGTCGAACCACAGCGTGTGCTCTTCCCCGTCCTCGGCCCCTTCCGCGAAGTAGAACATGCCGCGTTCGAACGTCAGGCGGGAGGGATTCGGAATCGGAACGAAGAACTGCTGCCAGCTCGTCGTCAGCGGGATGTTGTTCACGCTGCCCTCGTACTTCGAAAATCCCGTGTTGTCGTTCGCCCAGCCGAAAGTATTGAGCGTGGTCGGTTTGCTCGACTTCGCGTAGAACGAGAGCGCGTTGTAGCCGCTCAGATCCCGCGGGAAGCGCGAGACGAAAGCACCGCCCGCGAATCCGCCGTCGGGATCGCCCGGCACCGGGACTTCAATCTTGAGCGAAAACTCGCTCGAGATCCTGTCCTCGCGGTCGACATCGAGCACGGTGAACTTCGATCCCAGGAAAGGCTGCCAGTCGACGTCGGCGCCGAGCTCCACGACGGGGTTCGTATCCAGCTTGGCCGGACGGAGATCGCCGGGATCTCTTTCGCAACTGGAAATGAACAGGGGCAGGGCGGAGAGCGCCAGAACAAACGCGTAAGTACGATTCCAGGAACGCAGCTTCAGCCTCACAGATCTGTCGGCGCGGCCTTCTTCAGGCTGCTCTCGACGGGAAATGGTTCAATATTCTAGTGAGATAATGCCATTCTATAATAGTGTTACGGGATCGTCAATATATGCGCGGGCAGATTGTATGCTGCTACGATCGCTCGCATAGTCGTTGCCTGTATCGTGGGGGTGTCTGTATCCTCCCGGCGCTTCACCTCCATCGGATCGGGATCGACTCCGGCTCGGCCGGCCGCTCGATTCCCTCAAAGGGGCTTGCGCGGCCTCTGCCCCTTGACAGACGCCTCCGGATGCGAGTACGTTCGCACTATGAGAGCTTACCGTCTCGTTGCAGTCTTCGTCGGCGTGAGCGCCGTCCTTTTCGCCGGTATCGCGCAGGCGAAAGATCCCGCGCCTGTCCGCACCAACGAAAAGCCGATCGTCCCCGATATCCGCACATTCGACGCCCCGAACCAGATGGCGGAAGAAATCCCCGGATTCGTATTCAAAGGCGACAGCTACTACGC
>JABDJQ010000717.1 GCA_013002425.1 Gemmatimonadota bacterium | reverse complement strand
GGCGGGCCGGCCACTCCTCCCGCTGCGGGGGGACCGGCTCCGGATCTCCCCACCTCACGAACTCGGACTAAAGGGAGGAAGGCAGAAGAGAAGAGGAAGAGAAAAGAAAAGAAGAAGCAAAAAGAAGAGACAACGAGGATGGAGTTGTCAGGCGCGATACGAGGAGAACCGGCCCGTCTGCTCCCGGCCGTTGCACGCCTCTACGTCTTGCGCTCTTTCTTCTTCGCGGCCGGGAACAGGATGTTGTTCAGAATGAGGCGGTAGCCGGGCGAGTTCTTGTGGAGCGAAAGGTCGGTCGGCGGATCACCGACCGCGTGCTGATAATCTTCCGGGTCATGGCCGCCGAGATAGGTAAAGGTCCCCTTGCCCAGCTTCCCGTGCAGATACTTCACTTCGTCGGTTCCCTCGGACTGGCCGAGGATCACCACGTGCTTCTTGATCAGCGATTTGCGGAACGCGGTCGTCTGTCCCAGAAAGCCCTTCACGACCGAGACGTGATTCTGCGTCAGCATGGTCGGCACGGGATCGTACTTCGCGCTGAATTCGAAGAGTCCGAAGTAATCGCGCTCGGGCCCGACGGCTTTCGAGTAGTTCGAGACATCGATGTCGGAGAATTCGTAGACCATCGGATTCGTCACGATCCGAAAGTCCTCGAACGCGATGGTCTCGTCGAAATCGAGCTTCTGCTGGGCGCCTGCGTCCATCGGATCGCCGTCGTACATCGACTCGCAGATATCCGTCTTCCATGCCGCGAGCGCGATATCGTAGGTATCCGTGGCCGAACACATCGCGAACAGGAAACCGCCGCGTGAAACGTAGTTCTTGAGCTTCCGCGCGACCGCCTTCTTGTGTTCGCTCACCTTCGCGAAACCGGACTGCTTCGCGAGCATTTCGTAGAGAACCTGCTGGCGCTTGTACCAGTCGGCGTCTTTGAAGCTGGCGAAGAAGCGACCGTACTGGCCGGTGAAATCTTCGTGATGCAGATGAAGCCAGTCGAACCGTTCGAGATCGCCGTTCAGCACCTCTTCGTCCCAGAGCGTCTCGTACGGCACCTCCGCGTAGGTGAGCGCCAGCGTTACGGCGTCGTCCCACGGCAGTTTGTCGGGCGGCGTGTAGATCGCGACCTTCGGCGCCTTTTCGAGCAGCACGTCCGTCATGTTCTGCCCGTCCATCGTTTCGAGAATGCGTGTTTTCTGCGCCTGGCTGATCGTCTCGATCGAAACGCCCTTGATCAGCGCGCGCTTCTCGAGAAAGTCGCCGCCTTCGGCCAGAAACGCGCCGCCGCGATAGTTCAGGAGCCAGTGCACGTTCACGCCCTGCTCGAGATACCAGAACGCCACACCGTACGCTTTCAGGTGGTCGGCCTGGGAAAGGTCCATCGGAATCAGGTAGGTTTCGGCGTGGGCGCGCGTGCTGAAGAGCAGCAGAAGCGCGAGCAGCAGACCGGCGGCCAGTCCGCACCGCCGCTTCGGGGCGCGGGTCATTTTAAAGTTCATTCTGTGCTTCCGCCTCGCGCTTCTTGCGCCTCACTTCGTCGGAGAGAATGCTGCCCGGATGCTCGAGCAGAAACGATTCGTACTGCGCGATCGCCTGCGGAAGATTCTGCAGGTTATTGCCGTAAAGGTCGCCGATCTTGACATGCGCGGCCTGCGCGAGGCGCTCACCGGCAAAATCGGTCACGATCGACTGCAGCTGCTCGATGGCGCTCTCGTAGCGCCCCTCTTCTTCTTCGATGACCGCGAGCTGCCACGCGAAGTCGTCGCGGAGCTTCGAAACGAGCAGGCTGCTGAACAGTTCCTCGAGCCGGGCGCGCGCCTCGCGAAACTCGTGGCGGTCGATCATGAGCAGGCAGGTCGCGTATTCGCGAAGCGGGATGTCGCCGGCGTCGCGGTGCTCGGAGAGAAAGATGGACTGCTCGAGCGCGTCGTTCACGTAGTCGCCGGTCGGGAAACGGTCGATCACTTCACGATAGGAAGCGAGCGCGCCGTCGATGTCGCCCGCATAATACTGGGCTTCCCCGCGCAGATAGATCGCGCGCTCGCGCATGAGATCGTCGGCGGCTTCCGTTTCGATCGCCTGATACTCCCGAACCGCGCGTTCCGTTTCCGTGTCGAGAAGATACGCGCGGGCGAGAGCGAAACGGGCTTCCGTGCCGTGCACTCCCTGTTTTCCCCGGAGAAGCTCGTTCAGAATCGGAATCGCTTTTTTTGCGTCGCCCAGATCTTCGAGGTAGAGCATCCCCAGTTCGTAGTTCGCGCGGCTCCGGTCGCCCGGGTTCTTGGTGTTGTCGAGAAGCGATTGATAAACGCCGGCCGCGCGATCCGCCTGGCCGTCTTTACGATAGATCGAGGCGAGCATGAACTGGCTCTCGATCCGGACCGTGGGGCGTTCGCACTTCGCGAGCAGCGCTTCGAGCGCTTCGGTTGCCGCGTCCACACACCCCCTGGCCGAGGCGGTGCGGGCGAACGGCAGCAGAAACGCGCCGCACGTGCGCCCGCTGTTGTCGAGTTCGACGTAATGGTTCAGCGCGTCGCCGCAGCGGCGGTCGTCGAGCAGCAGGCTGCCGAGCACTTCGCGCAACCCTCCGAGATCCGGATTCTCGCGAAGCGCGGTCTGCAGAAGTCCGTACGGGTAGGCGTCGAGGTCGCCGTCGACGCGCAGTTCTTTCAGGCGACGGAGCATTTCGCTGTCTTTCATCGTGCCTTCGACGACGGCGCGCACGAGTTCCTCCGCCACGCGATCTCCTTCGCCGAGCAGATCGTAGAGCGAAGCGAGATTGCGCGCGAACCGGTTCTTGCTGTTCAACGTTGCGCGCGCGTCTTCGAACCATTGAATCGCCTCGGGAACCATGCGGCGGTTCGCCATGCGATCGCCGATTTCCCGATAGCCCGCGGTTTCGTCGGGGAACATCGAAAGCGCTCCCTTCCAGATCGTGAGCGCGCGCTCTCCGTCGCCGCCCGCCGCGTACACATCCCCCATCAGCAGAACGTAGTCGGCATCGTTCGGATTGAATTCGGCCTTGCGCTGCACGAGATCCGCGAGCCCTTCGAGTTCGTACAGATCGATGCGCGCGGTCACGTACCCGACGAAGGCGTCGTGGTGATCCGGGCGTTCTTTCAGCAGGATTTCGAAGGTGCGCCTGGCCGATGCGGCGTTGCCGCGCCGAAGGCTGCGATTCGCTTCGTCGAGACGCCTCTGAAAGGCGAGTTCCTGCGGCTCGAGCGGCTGCTTCCTCGTATTGCCCGGAAGCTGGGTCTGGGCTTGCGCCTGGGCGTACGCGGGCTCGCTCACCGCAGTCATGCCGAAAACGGCGAGCAGCACGATCGAAGTCAAATGCAAACGGCTGATGCGATTCACCGGGATCCTTTCTGGCGTCGTCTGCTCTTGGTACACGAGCTCCGTTCCGGGAGTTCCCGGACTACGGGAGATTGCGGAGCGAATCCGCCTGCGCGCGGAGCCGGCGCGCCTCTTCCACGCGTCCGGTCGCTTCGCACACCTCGGCGAGATTCGCGTGGCTTTCGGCCCTCGCGGCCGTATCGTTCTCGGGGGTTCGCTCGATGGCGACCCGGAATGCCGCTTCTGCCTGCGCGCGCCGCCCCATCTTGCGAAGGATAGCGCCTCGTGTGTCGTAGTAGTAACCTACCACGGTACTATCCGCCATATCGATGGCGAGGTCGACCCATTGGAGCGCGTCGCCCAGATTCTCCCCTTTCTGATAGAGGAGATAGGCGAGCGCGTTCATGGCGCCGTAGCCTTCGGACTCGAGCGTGAGCGACCGCCGCAGTTCGGACTCCGCGTAGACGTAATCGCCGGTACGCAGAGCCGCCACGCCGCCCTTGTAGGCGATATCGGCATTTCGGGGCTCATTCGTGCGCGCCACCCGATACGTCTCGAGCGCGCGCGCCGGATCCCCCAGCCGGTCATATCCGTCTGCCAGTTCCTCATAGGCGCTGAACGAGGCGCTCCGCCGGCGCACTTCCTCGAGCAGGCGCACGCCCTCGGAGTCGAGTTGAAGCGCCCCGTATCCGCGGGCGAGCCCCGTCAGAATCTCGAGGTCCGCGCCCGGCGCTTTCTCCACGCGGGAATACGCGTCGATCGCCTCATCCCGGCGGCCGGACAGACGAAGCGCGTTCGCCAGGTTCAGCCAGTCGCCCGCGAGCCCTTCGGACTCCGCAACGAACCGGTACTGCTCCGCGGCGCCGAGGAAATCGCGGCGCGCGTAGAGCAGGCCGCCGAGTTCGCGTCTTCCCTGCCCGTATCCCGGATCGTGCAGCACGCCTTCGCGCAGCGTCCTGATCGCCGCGGTCGTATCGCCGCTCGCCGCCCGGCTCCGCCCGAGAACGAGCATCGCCTCGCGCACGTTTCCGGCCCACGCGGCGAGCCGGTTCGATTCTTCGCGAAGCGCGCTTACGTCTTCCGTGAGCGCGTAGTGATCGAGCCAGCGAGAAGCATAGTTGATCGCGAGCCTGCGCACGAAGTAGTCTCCGCTCGGCTGCGACGGACGCCCCGATTCGTGATAGAAAGCCGCGCGCGCGGGCGCGATCAGTTCCGGCGCCGGCACGAACCGATACACGGGACCGGCGGAGAGAAGCGGCAGCCCTTCCATTTCCTCCGTGAACTTGTTGACGCTCGCCACCTGCGTGTCCGGCCGAAGCAGGAGCCCCGACAGCGCGCGGTCGCGCTCGTCGAATCGCATCGGCGAATCCACCGGAATGCCGAGAGCGCTTCCGAAGAAATTCAGATCGCGGTCTACGATCGTAACGTCGGGCCGCGCCCCGAGAACGCGCTGCGCGTAGAAGAGCGGGAACGTGTTGTTGTCCCCCTCGGTCAGCAGATAGCCGTCCTGCGGCACGGCCGCGAGAGTGGCGGCCGCGACCTCGCGCGCGAGCGTGACGCCGCGCGCGTTGCACGTGTTCCAGCCCAGGGCCACGAGACAGGCGGGCAGAGCGAGCGCGGCGTAAGAGAGCGCCGGGGGCCTCGACTTCAGAAGATCGAGCACGAACGGCCCGGTAGTCAGCAGCGCGAGAATCGCCGCGGGTATGTAGTAGACGGACGCCACGGCGCCGTCGAGCGCGCCCGTACCGTGATTCAGAAGAACGAGAAGAACCGGTCCCGTGAAGGCGAAGTGAATCACGAGGGAACGCGCGCGCTCCGCCTTGCGCCACGCGCTCACGAGCGCCCACGGGAGCAGCAGTGCGGGCGGAAAACTCTTTACGAGAAGCACCACGAAATAGACGGCCTGCTGCAGCACGAGCGAGCCGGAACGCGGGAGAGTCGACAGCTCACCGTACTGCGTGCGCAGGACATGCTCCACAAGGCCGCTGAGATCGTGCGGTTTGCGCCAGGCGAAGACGTCGTCGCCGGGGCGTACGAGCATTACGAAGTAGAGCGAGAGCGCGACCAGCGCGAACAGAACGCCGCGCACGACACGCGACGCGTTCAGATCTCCCCGCGCGTGCATCAGATAGAGAACGCCGGGCGCGAGCAGCACGATCGTCTGGTGATTCGCGGCCCCGAGTCCGATCAGAAACAGGCTGAGCACGTATCGCCTGCGGTCGGCCGCGTACAGAACGAGCGCGATCAGGAGCGCGTGCAGCGTGTAGACCTCGGCCTTCACGCTTTCGAGCCAGACCAGCGAGGAAACGAAAAGCGTCAGGACGAGCGCGCCGGCCGCGATCGAACGGGGCGAGAGGAGGGAGCCGCCGCGGCCTCCGGTGCGGCCGGATCCTCCGAAGCGCGCGCCGGTCAGGATCATCGTGAGCACGACACCCGAGGCCGCGGATGCGAGCGCCGACAGAAGATTCACACGGAAAGCGATTTCACCGAATGGCAGAAGCGTCGCGAGACGGGCGAGAAGGACATAGAGCGGATACCCCGGAGGGTGGGCGACGCCCAGCTCAAAGGCGGCCGTCACCAGCTCTCCGGAGTCGCCGACGTAAACCGTCGGGCACAGCGTCAACAGGTACAGCAGCAGGAGAACCCCACCAACCGCAAAGTGCATCGGGTCAGTTCTCCGTCAGCGATCGAAAATACGATCGAATGAGCTCCTCGTACTCGGGGGGGTACTGGTAGTTCGGCATTCTCACCAGGTCTTCGCGCATCCGTTCCTTCACGTCTTCCACCGAAGAAGGAAGGCGGGCGGGAGCCGTGGCTTCGAATTCGCGCGCGACTTTCGACCGACGGCTCTTCTTGTACCCCCGCTCACGCAGCGAACGCTGCGCGTCCAGCATGCGCGAAAGAATGCGCTCCTGACGCTCGCGCGTCTCGGGCGAGATCTGCGCGTTCTCGAGATCGCGCTCGATCTTCCGCATCTCTTCCACGATATCGTCGAGGCCGCCCAGGATCTCGCCACCGGCCTCTCCCTCCTGGACTTCCTTCGAAATCTGTTCCATCCCCTTGCGAATCTGCTGCTGTTCCGCCGCCATGCGACCGAGGGAAGCCTGCTGCTCCATCGACATCGATCCCGGGTTGTTGTTCGGAATCGGCATCTGCCCCATCTGTTCGTTCAGGCTGCGCTGCTGCTGCGTCATCTGCTGCATCTGCTGCGACTGCCCCTCTCCCGAACTGCTCGGATTCTGGCACGACGAGGCGTGGTTCTGCTGCGATCGGAGCAGATCCATTACGTTCTTGTTGATCCCCTGAAGCGCTTCCGTGCCGCGCGCCTGGGCGACGTTCAGATCTCCCTCTTCGAACTGCGAAGCCGCGGCCGAAGCCTTGTCGCGCACGCGCATGAGCGACGAAAGTATGCCGGACGAAAGTTCCGGGACATCCTTGCCGACCTCGCGGATCTTGTCCATCACACGCGAGATTCCCGTCGCCACTTCCTGCTGGCGCTCGGCCCAGGAGCGTCGCTCCTCGACCGACGTGCGCCCGCGCGGCGCCGGGCGGCTCGAAAGCGTCTCCTGACCTTTGCTCAGGTGGAGCAGATCCTGGATGCTCTCGCCGAACGCGGCCTGCGCTTTCGAGTTCGAAGCGCTCTGGCAAGCCTGGCCGTACTCGACGAGCTGGAACGCGAGATCGAACAGACTGTCTTCGGCGTCCTTCTGCTCTTTCGTGGCCTCGGGCTTGTCGCCCTCTTCCATCTTCTGCGCGGCCATTTCCATCTTCTTTTCCGGCTGGCTCTGCGCCATCTTGTCCTTCATCTTCTGAATCTCTTCTGAGAACTCGGGCGAGTTTTCCTGCGAATCCTGCGCGAGCTTCTCCATCGCTTGCTGCAGTTTCTCGAGCTCTTCCTGAAGAGCTTTCTCCTGCGCGGCCAGCTCCTTCATCTCCTGCTCGGACGCTTCGTTCGTCTCTTCGCGGAGCGCGCGCTGCTCTTCGGCCATGCGCTGCATCCCTTCCGCGAGCGCGTCGAGATTCTGGAGGTCCTTCATGCGCTTCAGCATGTCGATCGTGCGATCGAGGCGCTCCATGAAATCCTTCTGCGTCATCTGCATTTCTTTCGAAGCCTGCTTGATCAGCTCGGGGTCGAGCTTCTCCATCGCCTCGGCGAGCTTCTCCATCGCGTCTTTCATTTCCTGCGTCGCGACTTCTTCCATGAGATTGTGAAGCTCTTCCATACGCTCGAGCGTTTCCGGCGTCACGAGGCGATTCTCTTCCATCTGCTCCGCGCTGCGCTGGAGTTCCTGCTGCACGTCACGGAGCTGCTTTTCGATTTCCTTCTGTTTGTCGAGCACGTTTTCGATCTTCTTCTTCTCGTCCCACGAAACGTCCTGCGACCGCTGGATCTCGCGCGCGAGTTCGTCGAGTTTCGCCTCGAGCCGCTCGCTCTCCTGGTACACGGATTCGAGATCGTCGATCTCTTCTTCCTGCTCGCCGTCGAGTTCCGTGAACATCTGCGCGAGCGACGGCATCATGATCGTGTACGTGCGGCTCACGCCCCGCTTCGGTCCGTTCAGCGGATCGTTGTCGAATGCTTCCAGGTAGTACGAAATCACGTCGCCGGGAAGGATCGTCTCGGCGCTGAAGTCCCAGTTGCGCTCCCGTTCCACTTCGCGCACGGCCTGCTCGGTCGAGAAGAAGCCGACGCGCTGCTCTTCCCCTTCCCCCACGCGATAGCGCAGATTCACGGAGCGCACGCCGAAGTCGTCCATCGCGGCGAATTGAATCGGAAGCTGCATGTCCTGCGAAGCCGTCAGATTTTCGGCGGGGAAAAGAATGCGGATGAACGGCTTCTCGTCGGCGATCGGCGTCACTTCGTAGCGCATCGGATTTTTGTTCGCCGCGCCCTCGTCATCTTCGAGCGCAATCGTGTAAGCAAAAGGCTGTTCGACCGTGAAGTTCGTCTCCCAGTGCGCCCCGGCGCGCTCGAGCGCGATCGGCTCACCGTCTTCGAGAACCAGCGTCGCCTTCGCGACATCCTTGTTCGCTTTCACGCGGAGCGCGACTTCGGACCCGAAGAGCGCCTGGATGTTGCCGTCGTTCTCGTCGACCGTTTCGGGCGCGATTCCTGTGTACTCGGGATAGCTCAATTCGTAAGCGAGCTGCGTCACCATGGGGCGATTCGTGACCGCAATCCGGAACACCGGCGATTCGCCGTCGCGGAACCGAACCTTGTAGCGCGTCTCGGCGCTCAACTCGTCGAGCGTCGATTTGAACGCGCGCGCGGCGTCTCGTTTGACTTCCTGCATCGCGAGCTTCGTCCATTCGCCTTCGTTCTTATAGTAGAGGTCCGCGTTTCGACCGTCGTAATTCTCGAAGAGCGCCTCGATGGTCACGCTTTCGCCCGCTTCCACGCGCGTGTCGCCGGGAGTGACCGCGAGACCGAGCTCGGCCAGGATCGTCTCCGCGCTCGGCGGAACCAGCGCGTTCGCCACGCGCGTAACGCGCGCCGGCATCAGGAAGACGAACGCCGCGATCAGCGCGAGCGCCGCGGGAAGAATCGCGATGTGAGACCGGAGGCGTTTGCGGCTGACGACCTCGCGATCCTGAATCGCCTCGGACTTGTCGAGCGCGTCGGAAACGAGGGCCTCGATCAGCGGCACCGAGTAGCCGAGGTTTTCGTTTTCTTTGCGGTGCCAGAGAGAGAGGGCTCCGCGAAGAAGATCGCCTTTGAGCGCCGGCGTCGCCTTCTCCGCCTGCGCCGCGATCCACTGCAGCGTGGGCCAGCGGCGCACCGTCTTCACCCCGAACCAGAGCGCCGCGATCAAGCCGGCCCCGATTGCCGTGAGCACGGCGGCGCGCAGGGTCTGCAGTGATGGCGAAGCGAACGTCAGCAGCACGGCCACCGTGAAGACGGCGGCCACGACGGCCAGGATACGCAGCCCGAGTACCGAGAACTCGAGCCGCAGGAACTTGTTGCGAAGCGCTGTCAGTCGTTTCCGAATCTTGGAATAGGCTTGTTCGGTGCTCAAATCGAACTCCTTAGTGCGTCAGTGCGTACGTCACGATGTTGATCGCCATGCGAAGGGCTTCTTCGCGTTTCTCGGGAGGATTCGGGTGCACTTCGAAATCTTCCAGACCGTCACCGATATCGGTGTTGTATGAGTAATACACGACGAGCCGCCCGTCGTGAAAGAGTCCGTAGCCTCGCGGGGCCCCGCCGTCGTGTTCGTGAATCTTCGGGAGGCCCTTCGGCATCGAATAATAGGAGTGGTAAATCGCGTGATCCGCAGGAAGCTCGCGCATTTCCGCTTCGGGAAAAACGCGCCTGATTTCGCTGCGGAAGTAAGGATCGAATCCGTAGTTGTCGTCCACCCAGAGAAAACCGCCGTGGATCAGATGATAGCGGAGCCGCTGGACTTCGGCCTCACTCAAACGAATGACGCCGTGCCCGGTCGCGTAGAGAAACGGATATTGAAAAAGTTCTTCGTCGAGGATGCCCACCTGCGCTTCTTCGTTCGCGGCGCGGATGCGCGTTCGCTCGCGCAGGCCTTCGAGCAGGTTGGGCAGCGACGACGGATCGGCGTACCAGTCGCCACCGCCGCCGTACTTGAGACGCGCGATCGTGAAACCGTCGACGGACGCGGCGGCGGGCAGCGCGATGAGAACAACCAGAAATACGGCAGCGGCCGCGCGACACACGGCCGAAGCCGGGCCAGGAATGGCCGAGGCCGGGCCAGGAATGGCCGGAGCCGGGCCGCGTCCCTTCATTCTCTTCGCACTGCTAAACATCGGCGTTCCCGTCTCCCCGCCCGTCCGGGCTCGGCGTCTCTCCAGGGATCGACACATAAACGACCGTCCCCACCCCGCGCGTCGATCCGATCGCGATCGAACCGCCATATCCTTCCACGATAGAACGAGATATGGCGAGACCGAGTCCCGTTCCGTTCGTTTTCGTAGAAAAATTCGGCTCGAACAGCTTCCCGCGCGCCGTTTCCGAAACGCCGGGTCCGTTGTCACGAACCGTAAAAACAATATTATCAGCATTTTGCGCGATCGGGGGCGTTTCTGCTCCCGGTCGATCGAGCGTCGTCTCCCAGATCTCCCACCCCGCGTCGTTCGCGGAGGATCCCTTGACGATTTCACCCTTGAGTTCAATTGTACCATCGGTTCCGGCGGCCTGGACGGCGTTTTCCAGAAGATTGATCAAAACGCGCCGCATTTCTTCGCGATCGACCCGAATCGTCAGGTCCGGATCGGCAGGCAGGACGGTATGGAGTTCACCCTCGGTCAGCGCCTCCTCGTAAAGACGCCCCACTTCGCTCATCAGCGCGCCGACGGCAACAGCCTCGATCTTGCGCTTCGGCATCCGCGCGAACGTGGAGAATTCCGTCGCGATGCGGCGAAGCGCCTCGATCTCTTCGATAATGAGATCGGTCGACTCGTCGAGGATCTGGTCGAAGCGTCTGTGCTTGTCGTGATAAGCGCGGCGAATCTGCTGCGCGGAGAGTTTGATCGGCGTCAGCGGGTTCTTGATTTCGTGAGCCACCTGGCGCGCCATTTCGCCCCAGGCAACGAGCTTCTTCGACTGGATGAGCGACGTGAGGTCCTCGAACACGATGACCTGGCCGATCTCCCTTCCTTCGTGATCCGTAAGCGCGCTGGCGACGACGCGGAGCGTGATTCTCCCGTCGCGCGTCGGAACCTCGAGTTCCTCCTCACGAAACGCGCGACCGGCCGGCGACTTCTTCCCGCGTCCGGCAGGCGGGTTCACGAGCGACGCGAACGCGCCCCCGAGCGTCTCTTCGAACTCCTGGCCATGCTCCTTCATGAAACGCTCGGCCGCGGGATTCGCACTCACGATCCGCCCATCTCGATCAACCGCGATCACGCCGGCCGCCACACTCTGCAGAATCGTTTCGATAAACCGTGACCGCTCCGTAAGCGATTCGCGGCTTCGTTTCAGTTCCCCCGTCATGCCGTTGAACGAATCGACGAGCCGCCCGATTTCACCCCCGCCACGATTGCGGATCGAGAAATCGAGATCGCCCGAAGCGATGCGCCGGACGCCGTCCGACAGATCCGCAACCGGGCGCGCGATGCGCTGGCCGATGAACTCGGCCGCGAAGATCACGACGAGAAGCGTCAGAAACGTGAGGTAGGTGATCGCGTCGTAGGCGCGCGCGAGATCCGTGGCCGCTTCGCGCTCGCGAAACAGCAGCGGCACACCGAGCATGCCGACGGGCCGGTTCTGAAACTCGCGCAGCGCCCCGTACCCGACCAGATACGGCTTACCGGCGACGTCCTGACGCACGATGCGCGACGATTCTCCTCCGTACATGAGGGGCACGAACGCTTCCGCCGGCGGCTCGGGAAGCAGAAGCCCGGCTCGATAGAGTTCGCCGCGGGTCGATGCGATCAGGTGCGCGGCGGAAAAGAAACTGACGTCGCGTCCGAGCGCCTCCCCGAGCGTGACGACCCAGGAATCTTCGAGCGGGCGCGTCAGCTGCAGCACGCCCTCCAGACGATCTTCGAATCCTTCGAGAGTGATCGGAACGAGAGCCGTGAGCGAAAGACCGCCCTCCTGCTCGACCGCCGCCGCGGGAACGAGCCGCTCGCTTACGATCGCCAGCGTTTCGCGGTCGAGGTCGCCCACGCGTCCGTTCTGCAGCAGGAGCTCGCCGTCCGGCCGGTAGATCGCGAACCGCTTCAGGCCGACCTCGAGATCGATGACTCCTTCGTCCGCGAGACCGAGCACGCGCCGTCGAACGAACGTCGTTGCCGCCAGATCCTCGGCTTCCCGCACGATCTCCTGTTCGATCGCGTAACGGACGGACTCGAGAGCGGCGCGGGCCTCCTTTTCGCCGGCGTCGAGCACGTACTGCCCCACCATCCTGCGCCCGGTGCCTCCGAGAAGCAGTGCGGGAAGCAGCGCGGTCGCGAGAAGGGCGAGAACGAGTTTGTCCTGAAACGTCGCCTCGAAACGCAGGCGCCCTCTGCCGCGCGACAGCAGAGCAACGGGAATCAGAAGCGCGGTCAGAAGCGCCGCAAAGAGCGCGTTCTTGAGTACGATGTCGATCAGCGAACGGATATGCCGGGCTGCGCGCCAGTCGCTGAGAGCGAACGCCACGATTCGCTCCCTGGGTCCGGTTCGATCGAACTGATAGAACACGCGAAACGTCCCGTTCTCGTTTCGTTCGCGCGTCCACAGTTTTCCCGTCTCGCGAATACGGTCGGCCCGATCCCCCTCCGGTCGCCCGATGACGGCCGGCCTGTCGTCGGAAGTGCGCACGAGGTTGCCGCCGACGAACGCGAGGATCTGGTACTCCTCCTCCGCGCCCCAGGCATCGCC
>JABDJQ010000683.1 GCA_013002425.1 Gemmatimonadota bacterium | reverse complement strand
TTCTCGTGACGGGCGGGTCGCTCGTGGGATTCAGCTACTGGTTTCGTTTCGCCGGCGAGTCCGCCGCGATCGCGTTCTACCTCTGGAGCGGCGCCTACGGGCTCGTGCTCGTTTCGCAGTTCTGGATACTAACGAACGAGCGCGTCAACTCGCGCGACGCGAAACGCATGTTCGGTTTCATCGGCGCGAGCGGCATTCTCGGCGGCCTCGCCGGCGGCGCGTTCGCCACCTTCCTGGGCGAGCTTCTGCCGACGCACGTGATTCTTCTCGTCGCCGCCGGCATTCACGCAGTCGGCGCTCTCATCGCCGGCCGATCCGCCGTGCTCCCGAGCGAAACCGCTCCGCAGCCGAAGGGAGAGGCGGCCGGAGTAAGTATGCGCGGCGTACTGCAAAACCCGTACGTCCGCCTGCTCGCGCTGCTCTTTCTCGTCGGGGGGATCACGTCGGCCGTACTCGACTACCAGTTCAAACTCTTCCTCCAGGAGCAGTTCGAGCCGGGGAGAATCACGTCGCTTCTCGGTACTTTTTACGGCGCGCAAAATATTATCGCCCTGCTCGCGCAACTGGGCGCCGCCGGTTTTCTGCTGGCGAAGTTCGGCGCGCGTTTCGTTTCGATGGCGCTCCCCGCCGGCATTCTGCTCGGATCGATCGGCATTCTGAGCGCACCCGTCTTTCTCGCCGTCCTCGGTACGCGCCTCTTCGACGCCACGCTGCGCGTTTCGATTTCGCGCACGGCGTGGGAGTTTCTGTATTTCCCGCTCCCCGACAACGTACGCGCTCAGTCCAAACGCTTCATCGACGTCGTGATCAGTCGAAGCGCCGACGCGGGCGCCGGCATCATCGTCATCGCGCTCGGGTTCGCGGGAGTGACGGGGATCACTGGCATCTCGGCCGCCATTCTCGTGCTTGCCGCTCTCTGGATCGCGGTCGAGGTCGGCGTGAGCCGGAGTTACAAGGTCCAGATTGCGAAACAGCTGCGGCGCGGCGTCATGACGACGCCCGACCGCAGAGAGCGGGTGACCGAACTGAAGGATCTCCATCAGGACTTCGACTGGGAGCGGGAGCTGCAGAGCGATGACGAGGCGGCCGTCGTTTACGCGCTCGAAATCCTTCGCAGCACGAGCCCCGGGACGATCGAGAGCGAGCGTGAGTATCTGCTTCATCATCCGTCCCCGCGCGTGCGCGCCCGCGCGCTTTCGATCCTGATCGCCAGCGGCGCCGGGGTCGAAGACGTGGCATGGGAGCTGCCGGCCGGCGCGTCCATGGGCTCCGGCGACGCGAGCGCGGAATTTTCATTCGAGGAGACCACCGCGGATCGGGTTGCCGTGGCGGCTGCCGCGGCGCGCGGATTCGGGTCGGACATCCCGAGGCGCCGCCTCCACGAGCTGATCCACGACCCCGAGGCGGACGTGCGGCATGTCGCGTATCGGAGCGCGGGTCAGATCCGCATGCGCGAGCTCGTGATACCGCTTATCGCAAAGCTCGAAGACCCGGTCGAGCGCGGCCCTGCACGCACGGGCCTTACACTTTATGGCGAAAGCATCGTCGGTGCGCTCGGGGATTACCTGGCGGATACGGACACGAAGATATCGACCCGTCTCGAAATCGTAAAGATCCTGAACGCCGTAGGATCGCAGAATGCGGCGCTTTCACTCTTTCGCTCCGGTCATCTGCGAACGGACCGGATCGTCCTGAACGAGGTGTTGCGCGCGTTGAACGACGTGCGGACGCGCGATCCGGAAATCGTACTTCCCTGGAGCATCGTACGGAAGCGTCTGGATCAGGAGATCCTGCGGTTCTGCGAACGCATCGTGCAGGAACGCTCGATCCGCTCGATCGCGGACGAACCCGTGCGCAATCTGCTGAGCCGTGTATTGAAAGAGAAGGCGGACCAGTCGCTCGAACGCATCTTCCGGCGTCTCGCGCTCGTTTATAACGCGCGCGAAACCGTTCTCGCATACGAAGGGTATCGCAGCGGAAACGCGCGTCTGCGGGCCCAGTCGATCGAGTACCTCGACTCGATTCTGGAAACCGAGCATAAACAGAAGCTTCTTCCCGTTCTCGAAGCGCGCACGGAAGAAGAGCGCGTGCGCCTGGCGAGCGACATTCTCGAGCGGGGTTCCCCCTCGTTATACGGTACGTTGATGGAGCTTCTCGAGAGCCGCGACAGCCATCTGAACGCGTGGGGTCTCTTTACCGTCGCCCGTCTCGCGCTCGACATACACCTCGACCAGGCTTACGGCGGGCTCCGCTCGAGCGACCCGATCGTGCGCGACACGGCCGAGTGGGCGATCAGACGATTGACGGCAGCCTGAGCGAAACTCCGCGTACACTCGGCCGGATCCCGGAACGTGTATTCCGCGCGCGCGGAGCGGCCCGCATCACTGAAAGATGACGCCCTTCCGCCAGAGCGCGAGCAGGTCCATTCCGAGCGCCACGGTGCCGTGAAGCAGCACTCCGCCGAAGATGCTGCGCGTCCGAAGCGCCGTGTATCCGAGCGCGGCGCCCGCGAAGATCGATCCGATCGCTTCGGGAAACGGCTTGGCGTAGTGAATCAGGCTGTACGGAATCGTCGAGATCACGACCGCGTTGTGAATGCCGAACCTCCCCTCGATGCCGAACAGCAGGAATCCGCGAAAGAAGAACTCGAGCGCAATGAAGCGCGTCACGTAGATCACTTCCCAGACGACGATCTCCTGCCAGCCGGGACCGAGATTCGCGACGAACGGGTACTTGCGAAGGAACGCCTCCTGCGTCGACGCCCAGAAGAGGGCGGGGAGCATGACCGCGAGCATGAGCGCGTAGAGCGCCACGGTGCGCCGGCTCAGATAAATGCGAAACCCGTAGCGCGCCGGGGATTCGCGAAAGATGCCGGCCAGAAGCAGCGCGGGGATCGCCAGGTAGAACAGAAAGCCCCAGCTCGCCCAGTAGATGCGCGATTCGAGACCGCGCGGATCCCACGACGCCCAGTCGGGATTGAAATCGCGCGGCCACGGAAAGCCGCCGCGAAAGATCAGCAGGATCAGCAGGACGCACGAAATCCACAGCACGAGACGCGCGCGCTTTTCGTCGTCGGCGTACGACGGTTTCGGTAGATCGGGAACGGGCCCGAAGATGCGGTCCAATATCGACATAACGTCTCCTATGATATGATCGCCCGGCTGAAATGCGAAGCTCCGTTTCCGAAATGTCGCGATCGTCCCCGAGGTACCGATCTGATGAACGGCGTCAGCATCATCGTTCCCCTTTACAACAAAGAGCGCACGGTCGTCTCCGCGATCGAAAAAGCGCTCGGCCAGTCTTCGTCCGCGTTCGAACTGATCGTCGTCGACGACGGCAGCACCGACGGCTCCGTGGCCGCGCTCGCGCCGTTCGAAGACCGCATTCAGCTGCTGACGCAGGAAAACGCCGGTCCTTCGGCGGCCCGGAACGCCGGCGCGCGTGTGGCGCGATTCCCGGTGCTGGCGTTTCTCGACGCCGACGACGAAATTCACGAAGACTTCGTTCGCTCCCATCTCGCCGTAAGAAACGCCCACTCGAACGTGGAACTCTCGCTCAACTCTTTCGAAGTCGTGCGCGGAGGAGAGCGCGAGCGATCCGAGCTCCTGCGCGAACGCGCGGGAAGTCTCGCGGACGCGCACTCCGGCAGCAGCGCGCTGCTGCTTCACGCGTTCGACGCGCGCTTCGTCGTGAACGTGCACTCGGGCGGGTACTGCATCGACAAATCGCTGTTCGAAAGAAGCGGTGGCTTCGACGAAGGACTACGC
>JABDJQ010000146.1 GCA_013002425.1 Gemmatimonadota bacterium | reverse complement strand
CCCTTACGCTCGGCGACGCGAATCTGATCGGGATTCAGCCCGAATCGCCTCCCGTGATCGGCAATGTCGTGCCGGGTGGAGCCGCCGACCGGGCCGGCATGCTGTCGGGCGACCGCATCGTGCAGATCGGAACGGAATCGATCGCGCGCTGGAGCGATCTGCGTCTCGCTCTACAGCAGGATATCGGTGAAGAACTCACCGTAATATGGGAACGGGAGGGGGCACGCGGGGAGACCGCTCTGAAACCCGACATCTTCGAGGAATCCGACGCGGATGGCGCGATGATCGAAGTCGCCAGACTGCAGATCACGCCGAAGGAGGAAATGAAGCGCCTCGCGTTCTTCCCGGCGCTCGCGGCCGGCGCGGAGCGCACGTGGATCATGACGAAGAACGTATTCGCGTTTCTCAAGATTCTGTTCATGGGCCAGGCCTCCCGGGACATGGTCGGCGGGCCCGTACAGATCTTTCAGGTATCGAGCCAGCAGGCGAAGCAGGGTCTCGACAAGATCCTGAACCTGATGGCATTCCTATCGGTCCAGCTCGGCATCCTGAACCTTCTGCCCATTCCGATTCTCGACGGCGGGCATCTCGTGTTCCTCGCTCTCGAGGCGGTCCGGCGTCGCCCGCTGCCGGCGAACCAGCGCCTGGTCCTGCAGCAGATCGGCCTCATCGTGATTCTGGGTCTCATGCTGACGGTGACGGTATTCGACGTGGGCAGGCTTCTGAAGTAGAAGCTACTTCTGCACTTCGACTTTGAGAGAATCGAGCAGGAGTTTCCAGTGGTCGGGCTCGGCGATCATCGCCTCGACGAGGAGCGACTCGACACGCGCGGCGCCGCCGAGCGATTCGATCTGCGCGTTCAAGGTCTCCCTTTCGCCGGGACCCTCGACGCGGCCGGGGGTTCCGAGCAGGACGAGACGCCCGTAGATCGACTCGAGTTCGGCCCGGGGCAGATCGTCCGGTTGACTACACCCACCGAAAACGGATACTAACAGAATGAGTAACGCGTTACGCACGTATGGAATACTCCGGTCTCCGTTTGATTGCGGATCGTGATCATCCGCCGGGAGGGCTTTCTCGTCAAGCGCCACTACCCGATTCTCCGCGCGCTCCTGCCGTTTCTCCCGCTTGTCCTTGCGGGGCTGCTGATTCTGCCCGCCGGGGCCGACGCGCAATACAGCCAGAAGTCGTACAAGATCCTGTCCTTCGAGATCGAAGGGAACGAGGTGCTGTCCGACGACAAGATCCGGGACGCCATGCGCCTCACGAAAGGGGGACGCTTCAAGAAGGGGCGCTATCTGCCCCGCTGGCTGAACACGGATATCACGGAACTCCTCGCTTTCTATCGTACGCTGGGCTATTTGAACGTCGAAGTCGTCGATACGGACGTGCAGCGCGATCGCGACAAGTGGGAAGCGCGCATCCGGCTCGAAATCCGCGAGGGAGAGCAGACCGTCGTCGACTCGCTGACCTTCGGCGGCCTCGCCCCCGAACTCGAAGCCGGAATCCGCCCCCGCCTTCTCCTCAAGACAGGTGGTCCCTACAACCCCGATCTGATCGGGAGCGATCTGTTCCGTATCTATAATTACCTCGCGGAACGCGGATATCCGGCCGCCGAACTCGTTCACGACGAGCAGGTCGAGGGCACTCTCGCGCGCATCCACTACGAAGTCGATCCCGGGCCCGAGGCCAGGATCGGCGCGATTACGGTGGAGGGAAACAATCGCACGAAAGCCCGTTTCGTTCTTCGCGAGCTGACATTCACCGAAGGCGATCTCTTCAACCGGATCGCGATTCTCACGAGCCGGGACCGCATCTACAGGACCGGGCTCTATTTGAGCGTCGCCATTCTTCCCGGCGACATCACGCCGCAGGGAACCGTACCGATTGCGATCAAGGTACGCGAAAGAGGCGTCCGCTGGTTCGGTTTCGGCGCGGGTTTCGGTACGCAGGACCTCGTGCGCGTCTCCGTCGACTGGAACAATTCGAACGTGCTCGCCTCCGGAAAGAGGATCTCGCTCGAAACGGTTTTTTCCGAGCTGCTTTCCGATCGGAAGGTGGAGCAGCGATACGCCTTCAGCCTCATCGAACCGTGGATGTTCCGCACGAGAACGGTGGGCGAGTGGAAGGTGTCGCACTCGCGCCAGAACATCGAGAACTTCACGATTCAGAGCGGCGAACTCGAGGGAACCGTTATCGAACGGTATCGGCTCGTGCAGTCGAGCACGTCGTTTTCACTCTCACGGGAACTGAGTCGCTTCAGCAAGGCTTCCATTGCATACTCGATCGAGCTGTCCGACGCGGGCGAGCCGACGGAGCCGGTCGACGCGAGCTTCCTGAAACCCGATGCCGTGGGCGCGATCACGGTCGTGTACGAACGGGAAGCGCGCGATCATCTTCTCGACCCGACACGCGGCGATCGATTTTTTCTGTCGAGCGAGTATGCGGGCACCGTCCTCGGCGGAGACAATCACTACGTTCTTCCGGTCGGGGAAGCGGCATACTACAGAAAGCTGACCCGTGGCGGCACTCTTTTCGCGATGCGAACCCAGGTCGGCTGGATTCACTCTCTCGCGGGGGGTGACCTTCCCGATTACAAACGGTTTCGCCAGGGAGGGGCCAGCACCGTTCGCGGCTACCGGGAGGAGAGCATCGGTCCCGGAAACTTCTCGCTGCTTACGAACGTGGAACTGAGAGTGCCTCTCGTCTGGAAATTCGGGATGGCGATCTTTGCGGACGGCGGAAATGCGTGGGAGTCCGTACGCGACATCAAATGGGATCGCTTCCGGTTCTCCGCGGACGACGACAGCCCGGTAGCGCGCAGTGATTACCGATACGGTTATGGAGCGGGGCTTCGTTTCACGACACCGATCGGGCCGATCCGTCTCGATTACGGCAGGAAGCTCAAGAGGCTCCCGGCCTCCGGGACCGTCGACCGCGAATCGCGCGACGTCTGGCACATCAGCATCGGGCAGGCATACTGAGGAAACGATCGATGAGCCGTGGAATTCAAATTACGAAGTTCGTATTCGCGGTTCTGCTGCTGTTCGCGTTTGCCGCCGCCTTCTTCGTAAACCGCTGGCACTATTCGCATCTCGCCGGGTCGCTGCTCGCCAGCGAAATCGAACGCCGCACGGGATACAGGACCTCGATCCAGCGCATATCCGGCAATTTCTGGAATCGAATCGTTCTCGATGAAATCAAACTTTCGAAAGCAGGCGGCGATCGCTTCGAGGTGGACCGGGTCGTGCTTCTGTTTTCGTGGGACGAACTGCTCACCAGCCCGCCGCACCTCCAGGGAATTCATTTGAGCCGTCCCGAGTATCAGAGAGGAGAGAAAGATGTCGCGGAGTCGAAGAGGGAGACTCCGCTCGCGTTCGCGCTTCCTTCGCTCCCGCTGATCGCGGACGAACTCGTAATCGAGAACGGCGCCGTCCGTCTCGGTTCCCGGGAACTGCGGGGGATCGGTCTGCTTTCGAGCCTGGAACGCGAGAACGGCAGAAGCGCGGTCAATCTGGACTCCCTCGGATTCGCCTGGGCCGAACCGGACTCGACTGTCGCAACCCGATGGCAGGGGGAAGTTTCATGGAGGGATGCCGCCTCGTGCTCGCTCCTCGTCGACGCTTCGATCGGCGCGAGCGCTTTCGAACTGCGGGGCGCGTTCGTAACGGACCCTTCGATCAACGGAGATCTCGTCCTCGAAAGCCGGAGTCTGCAACTCGGAGAGATCACCGCGATGCTCGGCGTGGACGCGGGACGGGACCCGGGACGCATCGCGGGCACGATCCGCGTGAACGGTGATCCCGACGACCTGCTCTTTTCGTGGAGCGGTGACTACGAGGGGAACGGATACGAAGTCGCGATCACGGCGCTCCGGGGGCGGTGGCGCGAGAACGCCTTTACGCTCGAAAGTCTGGCGGCCGACACGCGCGGAGCCGATCTACGGGCGCGCGGCCGCTTCCCGCGCGGCGAACGCGAGACGCTCCGCTTCGACCTCGATTTCACGAACGTGGCGGTCGAGCGCTTCGCCCGCGAATGGGACACGTCCCTTCCCACGGACCTCAACGGCGCCGTGCGATGGAGCGGTTCCGGAACGGAACTCCGCGAACTTCGAGGCCTCATGGAAATCGATTTTCGCGCGAGCCGCGTCGGGGACATCGGAATCCGTTCGGCCGAAATCCGCGGCCGCGCGCGGTCCGACGCGTTCGAAATCGAACGATCCCAGATCCTCACGACGAACTCGGTGCTTTCGTTCGGGGGTGAAGTTTCCCGCACGGGTGCGTTCGGCGGGGATCTCGTGGGCGATATTCCCGCACTCGCCGAGTTTCGATCCCTGACCCCTCTCGACGCGCTCGACGGACGCCTGCGCGTCGAGGGAAAGATCTCCGGTACGCTGAGCGATTTCCGCGCGGACGGATCGCTGATGGTCGACGACGGCGTCGTCGATGTCGCCTCCTACAAGCACGCCAGGCTGCGTGGCTGGCTCGAACGGTCCGGCTCGGAGTACAGCGCGGCGGCCACGGGCACGCTCGACTCGGTGAACGTGCAGGGTGAGGCGATCGACTCGCTTCTGCTCGCCGTGCGCTACGAAAACGACATGCTGGCAATCGAGAATCTCGCAGCGTGGCGGGACGAGTGGAGTTTCGCCGCAAAGGGCGAAGCCACGGTCGACGATTCCGTTCGCATTCTCGATCTCGGCGAAGTCACTCTGTCACGCGGCGACAGTGTGCTCGTGCAGCCGAACGGCTTCCGCCTGTGGCGGGTGGGGAGCAGGATGGGCGTCGACCCGATCAAGCTGCCGCTCGGGGATGGATTCGTTCAAATGGCAGGATCGCGCGAAGCGGACGGCTCCTTCTCCGCCACGCTTGATTGCGAGGGATGCAACCTCGAATTCCTGCGGCAGCGATACGAAATCCCTTCTGAGGTTCTTCACTCGGTCACGCTCACGGCCGCGTTCCGCGGAACGAAAGAGAATCCGACGGGTGCCGCATCCTTCCTGATCACGTCACCGGACTCGGGGAACATCCCTTTCTCGCGTCTCCTCGGAAGCGTGCGTTTCGCCAATGACGCTGTGACGGTCGATTCCGTTCAACTCGAAGCGAAAGAGGGCCCCGGCACGATCAAGGTGAAGGGAGAAGTTCCGCTGCCGGGTACGGGCAGACAGCTCGATCTCATTGTCGAGGCGGACAGGTACCAGATGAAGGATCTGCACTTCATACACGATCAGATCGAGCCGTTCGAGGGATCGGCGACTCTGCAGGCCAGGGTCTTCGGAACCCTGGACAGGACGGAAGCGGAGGTCACGTTTCAAGTCGACGAAACCCGCTGGTACGATTTCATGATGGGAACGGTGGTCGCGGATTCGGTTCGTATCTGGTCCGATTCGCTTCGCGCCGTTCTCAAGCTCGAGCACGAATGGGGGCGCGGGAACCGTCTCTTCTGGCATCATCCGGTACGATTCGCGCTGGGAG
>JABDJQ010000640.1 GCA_013002425.1 Gemmatimonadota bacterium | reverse complement strand
AGCACGGCCCGCTCATGACGACGGAAACGTACCCCGTGATCGCCCGCCCGCCGGACCCGCTCGTACGCGAGCGCGTGCTGCATCCGCTCGCCGTCGGCATTCGCGCGCTCGACGGCGTGCTCACGGTCGGCCGCGGCCAGCGCGTCGGCATTTTCGCGTCGGCCGGCGGCGGGAAATCGACACTGCTCGGCATGCTCGCGCGCAACACCACCGCGGATATCAACGTGATCGCCCTGATCGGGGAACGCGGCCGGGAAGTAAACGACTTCATCGAAGAGTCGCTCGGCGAAGAGGGCATGAAGCGCTCCGTGCTCGTCGTGGCGACGTCGGACGAGCCGTCGCTCGTGCGTCTAAAATGCGCCTACGTCGCGACGGCGATCGCCGAATATTTCCGCGACAAGGGCAAGAACGTCATGCTGATGATGGACTCCGTGACACGCTTTGCGCGCGCGCAGCGCGAGGTCGGTCTCGCCACGGGCGAACCGCCGGCGCGCGCCGGTTTCACGCCGTCGGTGTTCTCCGAACTTCCGAAGCTGCTCGAACGCGCCGGGAACTCGGACGTCGGCTCGATCACGGCCCTCTACACGGTGCTCGCGGAAGGCGAAGACAGCGAAGATCCCGTCGTCGAAGAAACCCGGTCGATCCTCGACGGGCACGTAGTGCTCACGAAGAAGCTCGCACAGGTCGGCCACTACCCCGCGATCGATGTCATGAATTCCAAAAGCCGCGTATTCGGCGACGTGACCGAAAAAGACCATCAGAGCGCCGCGTCGAAACTGCTGAAGCTCTATGCGACGTATCAGCAGAAGCGCGACCGCATCGAAATGAACGTCTATAAGAAGGGCTCGGACGCCGTTACGGACGAAGCCATCGACAAGATCGACCAGATCAACGAGTTCCTGCGCCAGGGCGTGCACGAAAAGATCAACTGGGACGAAACTCTGGAACGTTTGAAGGCGATAGAGTAACTGATGGCGAAGAAGCCCGAGTACGACCTGCAGTTCTATCTGGACCACATCATGGAACAGAAGGACGAGGCGTTTCAGAAGGTCGGGCAGGCGCAGGCGAAAGTGGACGAAGAAGAGAAGGCGCTGGCCGCGATCGCGGTCGAGATCGAGGCGCTCGACGCCGACCGCAAGGCGAAGCAGAAAGATTACTGGGACGGCATGCGGAAGGGCGAGATCACCGCGGGCGCGATCCAGGCGAAGAAGCATCACCTCGACGCGCTCGAACAGGATTATCGGGAGCTGCGCCGCAAGTATCTCGCTCAGGAACGCGCCGTCGGACGCGCGAAGAAGGCGCTCGAAAAGGCGCGCGAAGAGTTCGAAGAAGTTTCGAACGAAGTGAAAGCGCACGAAAAGCTGAAGGAAACGAAAGAGCGCGAGCACAAAGCGAAGATGCGGAAGAAAGAGGAGCGCACGATGGAAGAGATCGCCACCGCGCTCCACGAGAAGAAAAGACGGGAGCGAGGCAGATGACACGCGTAGACGGAGCCGGTTCGACCAGACCGCCGGACGATTCCCACAAGAAGCCGGAGAAGAAGAAAAAGCCCGGCGCGCCCGATTTCAAGGACGTGATGGGCAAGAAGACCGGCGAGGCGAAGTCCGACGCGATGAACCAGGGCGTAGGACAAGACGCGAAGAAGGGGTTCGAGGAGAAGCGCGGCGCGGTCGAGAGCGAGCGCGGCCTCGTGCAGAACACGAAGGGCGAGAAGGACAAGCAGGAGAAGATCGCCGACGATAACGTGCAGGCCGTCGGCCAGACCGAGCAGTCGCACACTTCACAGGTGCAGGAGGCGAAAGAAGTGCAGGGCGCGAAGCCGACGGCGCTTCCGCCGGAGCTCGTGAAGAGAATCGTCGAGTCGGTGCGCGTCGGTCAGAACCGTGTCGGCGCCACGGAGATGCAGATCGGGCTCAAGTCGACCGTGTTCGAAGGGATGAACGTGAAGGTGTCGTCGCAGGACGGCATCGTGAACGTGGTGATGGAAGTAGAGCAGATGGCCGCGAAGGATCAGCTCGAAGCCGAGATCGCGAAGCTGCAGGAGCAGCTCGAGTCGAAGGGGCTCGTGGTCGGCGACATCGAAGTGCAGCTTTCCGACTCGGGGCGATCGTCTTCGTTCGGGAGTGACGCGGGGAGCGACTCGGAATCGGGCGCGTTCGGCGACGCGGGAGCCGGCGGCGCGGGCGGCGGTGGCACGGGCGGGCGGCCCGGTGGCGCAGAGAACGCCCCGAAACCGAAACGCGAATCGAACACCGACTACACGCTGTAAACGCGATCATGCGACAGCGCGACAATGCCGTAACCCGATAACGCCGCGACGCCGTTCTTGTCGTTGCGAGAGGATACGCGAATCATCGAAGCACGCATTCAGAAAGAGAACCCGCGCATTGCGCGGAGGCTCACGGGCGAGCGGGCCCGCCTCGAAAGCGACGTCGCGCGCGTTCTGCCGTCCGAGGCGGAGCGGGCGGCCCTCGTCGAAACCGTACGCGCCGCGTTCGGCGCGGCGCAGGGCGCTCCGGTCGACATCACCGTAAACGAAAGCGGCCTCGCCGACGTGGTGCCGAATCCCGTGCCGGGCCCCGTTCGCGTGCGGTTCTATTTCGGCGCGCAGGGCTCGCCCGGCGCCGGCGCGATCGAAACCACGCTGACCGCCGCCCGCCATCTCGTGTCGCGCGTGATCGGCGTGGGCGCCGACAAGCTCGGCGAGTCGGATCTCCTGACGCATCTCGAGTCGGGCGTGCTCTCGTTCTTCGTCGAACGCTTTCTGCACGGCATGCAAAGCAGCGCACCCTCTCTCTCTCCGCTCCAGCCCGTTACGCTCGACGCTGTCGTAAGCGAGAACACGCCTTTCGAATGGGGCGAGAGCGGCCCCGAGGCGTGGTACGCGTGGGCAGGCGGGGTTACGATCGCGGGCGAAGCGCTCCCGTTTCGTCTTGTCGCGCAATGGGAACGCTTTCAGGACGCGCGCGCGGCCTATGACGCGGACGGCGAAGCTTCCGCGGACCGTCGCCGCGCGACATTGCGCGCTCTCGCGGCAACGCTCGGTCACAAGATGGTCACGCTCACGGGCAAAGTGGGCGAAGTACACCTCACCCCGAGCGACGTCGCGGCGCTCGAACGAAACGATATCATTCTGTTCGAATCGTCGGGCATCGCATGGGAAGACGACGCGGTGTCGGGCACGCTGCGGGTCTCGCCGGAAGGACGAGGCGCCGCGAACGGTTCGCTCGTCTGCTCGATCGAGGAAGACGGCGCGTCGCTTCGACTCGCCGTACAGCAGTTCATCGAAGGCGGCGCGTTTCTGGAAGCCGCGGAAGGGTCGGATACGGAATTGA
>JABDJQ010000612.1 GCA_013002425.1 Gemmatimonadota bacterium | reverse complement strand
GCGATCGAAAGCAGCCCCGATATCGACTACTTCCATTCGTCGCGCGTGCATGTCGACGAGCACGACGCTCCGATCGCCGAACCGTACGAATCGCGCGAGTCGTTTACGCTCGAAGATTTCAAGGTGCGCGGCCCCGTGAAGCACCTGCACTGCTGGCGTGTAAGCAAAGCGCTTGCGACGGGGGGGATGGACGAATCGCTCGGTCCGCACGGCGCCGACGACTACGATTTCC
This sequence comes from Gemmatimonadota bacterium, assembly GCA_013002425.1. Lineage (GTDB taxonomy): Bacteria > Orphanbacterota > Orphanbacteria > Orphanbacterales > Orphanbacteraceae > JABDJQ01. Next base: position 2,256 of record JABDJQ010000612.1, on the reverse strand, counting down.
CCTGGACGATGATGGAGGCGGGTGCGCGATTTCAGGCGATTCGCGACTGCCTTTACTTCTATCGCGATCGCGGAGCGCAGAAGCGCCTTACGACACACGTGCCGCGCGAAACGCAGGTGCGCGAACTCGTGAAGATCTTTCGAAAGCACGGCATGACGGAGGAGGAGATCGAGGAGCAGGTCGCGATACGAAGTGCGGGGTATCTGCAGCAGGCGCTCTACGAAACAGATGAGGACGTGCCGCGGTCTGACACCGGCGAGATTTGAACGAGGCGCGCGCCGTTCCTGTTCAGCGTATGATAGCAGTAGTAGAGCCGCCCTTCGTCGTCGATCACACCGTTGCCCGATATCCACGATCCCATCGGAAGGTTCGGGAACCGTCCCGCGATCCGCTTCTCTCCCGTCGCAATGTCGTATGTGTACAGTTTCGAGCTGGTCGCATCGAGCGCGGCCGGCGCACGGCCGGAGTCGGATTTCACGGGCTTCGCGTCGTGCGCGCGGGCTTCGAGGCGGGAGAGGCGCCATCGCGCCAGCGCGGCTTTCACCTTCGGGAAAGCGCGGGTCAGAAGCCGCATCGCGGCTCTCTTGATCGGGTGTTCGCTGATGATGCGCGACGGAATCGTGTAAAGCGTTCTTTCGTCGCGCGAGAGCGCGATCCCGTGTACCGAGGTGACGCGCGCGCCCTTCTTCCATTCCGCATCCGTCAGCAGATTGCCGAGATCCCGCAGCCGGTCCGCGTCCGTTTCGAACGCGTAGAGGTTCCCGCGGAGATCGACCAGGTAGATCACGGATCCGTCCTTCTTCGAAGCCATGCCGCAGATGTATCCGGTTCGAAGCGAGTTCCGGTGCATCGTGCGGGCGATCGCGCCGGTGTCGAGGTCGAGTGTGTGCAGGTGAAAGTTGTCCTTCTCGTAGGCCAGGAACACTTTGCCCTGCTTCGTCGCGATGATCTCTCGCGCAACGTTTACGGAACGGTCGGTGCGATACTCGGGCGCCCCGTCGTAGCGGCGCGTCTCGCCCGTATTCAGATCGTGAATGACGATGTCGCCGTGCGGAAACGTGAACGCGACGAGCTTGTCGTGGCCGGGCATGACCGTAAGACCGGCGATCGACTCGTTCTTCGCGGCAACACCTCCGGGCGCCGACTTCGTAACGTCCTCAAACGTTTCCGCTGCGATGTCGTACGCGAAGATGTGGGCGCCGCGATGCAGCGCGAGGTCGTCGTAGATCGTGCGATACGCCTGCATCGGGTCCGCGAAATTGTGCGTGGCGAAGTATATCCTGCCTTCGTGTTCGATGAAGGCCACGTGAATCTTTGCGATCGCCTCTTCGCGCGGCCAGTGCTCGTTCGGTCCGAGGTTTTCGCAGTGCGCGGCGATTCCCCGCGCGGTCCCGAGCAGTTCGCGCCCGCCCGTTTTCGTGTCGTAGCGAAAGATGGCCACGTCCTGCGGATCGCGATCGTCCTGCGCCGCGAAGTAGACGCGTCCCTCGTGGTCGATCCCGATCCCGCCCGCACATTCGTCAAGGTGTGCGCCGGGAGGTTTGATGTCGTTGAACTCGATGAGGCGGGCTTCGAAGTCTGCCATATGATTGAAAACGCCTTTAACCGCGCTGCAGTTTCTTCACTTCGCGGGCGGCGTCGAATCCCTTCAGCTTCGTAATCGCGAACAGGCGGTTTTCGTGACCGTGCTGCTGCATGAACGCGCGCAGGAAGCGGAAGTCTTTCGTCTCCTCGTAACCGACATGACCGCACTTCTCGAGTTTGTTGAACACGCCGTGGCAGAATGCGATGAGCGCGAGATCCGCCATCGGATGCGTACTCTCCTTCAGCCCATGCAGGACACCCTGGAATTCGTCGTAGGATTTACGATTGCGCACGGCTGATCCCATCACCGAGAACTTGCCGTAGACGTACTTCGGGTCGTCGTAGTTCGGGCGATGACGTCCGAGTACGTCGGCCGCGTGCCCGTGGTCCGGCCGCTCCCGGCTCGCGAACGAAATCCAGCTCCCTTCTTCGCGCATCTTCGTGATGCGGTCCGAGTCGGAAGTCACGGAGTCGTTGAACGGAGAGTGTTTCAGATTTGCCGTTCGATAGAGCTTTACAGCCTGAATCGTACCCAGGATTTCGTCGTCGAGATACCCGATCGAAACGCCTGTCTTTTCGGTCATGGCGCTTCGCAGCGTGGCCAGGCAATCGGGATCCAGAATCATGTCCGCGTCGCACTGCACGAGAAACGGAGTGCGCACGCGCCGGATC
>JABDJQ010000603.1 GCA_013002425.1 Gemmatimonadota bacterium | reverse complement strand
AAACTCACCGCCGGTTGCGGAAGCTACGCGGAAGCAAGGAGAACGATGAAGACCTTCGCCACGCATTGGGAGCGACTCGAGGAAACCGTACACGGCGGAATTCTGATGATCTCGTTCGGAGGAGCGTACCCGATCGGCTCGATGGGGAACGAGGCGGCTTCCTCCATGAAACAGTATGTGAAGGAAATCGTCGCAGCCGAAAATCCCGCGGCCGTCCTCTTCAATCTGACCCGGCTCGATTACGAATTCGGCGACGCGATCATGGGAATCGTGAAGCCGCTGATCGATGCGGACCGGAACGTGCGGCCGATCTGCATTCATGCGGCCGGCAATACCGCGCTCGCACTGGCGCCCTTTTTCGGACCCGGTTTCCTGTGGGGTGTGCTCGGCATCGCGTCGTGCGATACGCGGGCGGAAGGCATCGAAAAGCTGAATAAGATGCTGGCGCAGTCGGAGGAAGACGGAGGATCCCGTTAGAAGCGATCGATCACGGTAATCCCCGTCGTCCCGAAGCTCCCCATCGACGGGAGCGCGTCCGGAACTTCTTCCAGCGCGATCGTGCGCCTGACCAGGCGCCCGGGATCGAGATCCCCCGACGCGATCAGTCCGAACATCGCATCGTAACGCGCGGCCTGCATGCCGTGGCTGCCGACGAGCTCCAGTTCACGCGCGATCACGAGGTCCATCGGAACGCGAGGCGATCGACTGTCGCCTGCGAGAAGCCCCACCTGAACATGACGCCCCCGTTTTCGCAGACACGCAATCGAGTTCGCACAGGTCGCTTCACTTCCGAGCGCGTCGATCGAAACGTGCGCGCCACGCTTCGCAATGTCGTGAATCGCGGAGGCGACGTCGTTCGTTCGCGCCGCGTTCAACGTGGCCCGGGCGCCGAGCGATTCCGCGAGCGCGAGCACTTCGTCATCGATGTCGACGGCCACGACCCGCGCGCCGAGCGCGTGCGCGATCATGATCGCCGAGAGGCCCACGCCGCCGCATCCATGCACGGCGACCCACTGGTCGCGCGCGACGCGCCCCTGTTCGACGACCGCGCGAAACGAAGTGCTGAACCGGCATCCGAGGCTCGCGGCCGTAACGAAGTCGATCGCGTCCGGCAGGCGCACGAGATTTTCGTCCGCATAGCGCAGCCTGACGTGCGTCGCGAACGACCCCCACCCGTGAAAGCCGGGCTGATACTGGTTGTCGCAGATGTGATGGTTCGCGTTGCGGCATTCCGGACAGGCGCCGCAACCGGAGACGAACGGTACCGTCACGCGGTCGCCGATCGCAAAACGCGTGACGCTCTCTCCGCGCGCGGCAATCGTGCCGGCGAGCTCGTGCCCAGGCACATGCGGAAGCGTCACGATGTCCGGGTCGTGGCCCATCCAGCCGTGCCAGTCGCTGCGACAGAGTCCGCTCGCCTCGACTTTGACGATCGCCTCTCCCGGGCCGGGCACGGGAGGGTCCACCTCGCCGATGCGAAGCGGCCCTCGAAACTCATCGTAAAGAGCAGCTTTCAAGTGTCTTCTCCTCTGACGAGTGTAGGCTATCCGGGGCGGATCTCGCCAGCGGGGCGCCAGGCTTGACGAATCGGATCCCGTTTCGATGAATATTCTCTGCTATCCTGAGTATGTTCTTCATACTCTCTTGCGCGCGTCTCTGCCCGGAACGATGGAGGAACTCACGATGGAACTGAATCCCGCTCTCAACAAAGTCGACCGAATCGTGAATCTCCTGATGGGAATCGCGGCGATCGCGTACGCACTTCTCGGCGGTATCGAGGTAATCTGGGCGCGGGCCGTTCTTGCCGCGCTCGGTGTCGTGCTCGTGATCGGCGCCGTCGGCGGAACGTGACTCTTCCGCAAACTGCTCAGTCTGGGCAGAGGGGGAGCGTAGCGCGCTGACGGACCGTGAGTTCCGGCGGGAACGGTGGGAGACGATCGAGACGCCGCAGGCGCTTACCTACGAAACGGAGGACCGAAAATGAAACGAGAACTGAAGCGGGTGGAGCCGATGCGCACGGCGAATGTCGCAGCCCTGGTATACGCATTGCTCATGAGCGTCTTCGCGCTGATCGCCCTCCCGTTCTTCCTGCTTGCCGCGATCTTCTCCCAGGCGGGAGGAGGAGGCGGTGCCCCTGAAGCGATGTTCCCCTTCCTTCTCGTCGTCGCCTATCCGTTTTTCGGACTCGTGATGGGCTGGATCACCGGGCTGATCACTTCGTTCATCTACAATTTCGTCGTGAGGTGGAGCGGCGGCCTCCTGTTCGAATTCGACGAAGCAGCGCCGGCCGCGGCGGGAGGGGAAGCGGTATGAAGCGCGCTCCGTTCGTTCTGTTCCTGCTCGTTCTTCCTCTGCTCATCTTCTTCTCGCTCACGAATCGCGCCTCGGCGCAGGAAAGTTCAGTCATGAACGATCTGATCGGCGAGTGGAAGGGCGAGGGGAAGCTCTTCGGAACCCCGGCGTCATTTTCCATGCAGTGGGAGCGGGTCCTCGGGCAGAGATTCGTTCGCCTCACGTTCGAGAACAGAATGCGGATTCCGGATGCCGAAGATCGCGTCATGACCGCGCAGGCTTACTACAAACCGAAGGAGGGCGGACTCTACGACGGTACCTGGTTCGACTCCCGCGGCGTGGTGCAGCCGCTGCAGGGCACGGCCGCCGGGAGCGAACTGACGGTAATCTGGGGAACGCCGACCACGGAGCAGGGGAGAACGGCTTACCGTGTGACAGGAGCGGGTACCGTGGAAGTGGAGGACTTCGTTCTGCGGAATGACGTATGGCAGCGTTTCGGTCACGCGACGTATCGCCGTGTTCCGGCTCTTGCGGGAGCTTCCACACCGGCCGGGGAAGTCGTTTTCTCGACGAACCGTGACGGAAACTTCGAGATCTACCTCATGCAGGCCGACGGCACGAACCCGGTCAATCTGACAATGAACGCGGCGTACGATTACGCGCCATGCTGGTCCCCCGACGGAACGCGGCTGGCGTTTCAGACCGACCGTGACGGCAACAGCGAGATCTACCTCATGAACGCGGACGGTACCGGCCTCGTGAACTTGACGAACCATCCGGCGAAGGACGCGGCGCCCGACTGGTCACCTGACGGGAAGCAGTTGCTCTTCGTTTCGGATCGCGACGGTGACGGTCGCGAACTGTACGTGATGAACGTCGACGGTTCCGATGCGAGACGTCTGACGAACAACGGCGCGTACGAGGAGATGCCGGCGTGGTCGCCGGACGGCGCGCGCATCGCTTTCTGTCGCGAACTCAAGGATCCCTCGGATTCATCGCACGCAGGGAACGGCGAGGTCTTCCTGATGGACGCCGACGGCTCGAACGAACGCCGTCTGATCGACCGCGAGGGATTCGACTCCGGGCCGGCGTGGTCGCCGGACGGGAAGCGGATCGCGTTTCACAGCACGCACAGCGAAGGCGCCGACGTGCTGATCATGGACGCGGACGGAAACGGCCTCGAGACGATCACGGAGGGGGGCGGCGGCGACTACTATCCCGCCTGGTCGCCCGACGGAACGTGGATGATTTACTGCACCGGACAGGGGAAGCAGTACAATCTGTGGAGAATGCGTCCGGACGGAACCGACCGGGTGCGCCTGACCGACCACCCGGGGCGCGATCACGATCCCGCATGGCGCCCCGTTCGGCAGGTAAGGTGAGTTCGAGACGAGCAGGATGCGGCAACGAAGTATTCTGCCCGGCATGCGGAGATATGATTTCTGTTTCAACGAAAGGAAACCGGTCATGAAGAAGAACATGGGAGCGATCGACCGCGGAGTACGAGTTCTGCTGGCGCTGGCGATCGCCGTGCTCTATTTCACAGGCGTGATCAGCGGCACGGTCGCGATCGTGTGCGGTGTGATCGCCCTCGTCTTTCTGTTCACGGGCTGCTACGGTTCGTGCGGCCTCTATACGCCGTTCGGCTTCTCGACGCGGAAGCAGAGCAAGACGTAGGCTCGACGGGAACGGGAGGCGATCGTGATCGTGTATCGCAAAGCAGTTCTGGTCATTCTGGCAATCGCTGTCGTCTGGTCGCCCGCCCGGGGGCAGGGACGCCCGGATCCTGCCGCGTCGATTGCGGCGCAGCAGGAGGCGATGGCCGCGCTTTCGTTCATGGACGGAATCTGGCGCGGTGAAGCCTGGACGGTGCTTCCGACCGGCGAGAAGCACTTCCTTACACAGACCGAGAGGGTCGGTCCTTTCCTGGACGGCGCCGTCAAAGTAATCGAGGGGCGCGGCTACGACGCCGACGGCTCCCTTTCCTTCAACGCTTTCGCCACGATCTCCTATTCGCCCGCCACGAAGTCGTACACGATGCATTCGTATGCGATGGGAAACGTCGGCGATTTCGTTCTGGCGCCGACCGCAAACGGGTTTACGTGGGAAATCCCCGCGGGTCCGATGACGATCCGTTATACGGCTGTCGTCGAAGACGGCGTCTGGCACGAAGTCGGCGACCGGATCATGCCCGATCAGGAGCCGATCCGGTTTTTCGAAATGAACCTGAAGCGTGTCGGCGATACGGAGTGGCCGGCCGCGGGTGCGATCGGGCCTGAGTGAGTGCGCGTGAACGCTATCGTGTCTCTTCGCCGGCAACTGCACGCGAACCCTGAACTCGCGGGGCACGAGTCGGAGACAGCGCGCACTCTCGTCGATTTCTTTCGACCTCTGCTGCCGGACGAGATCATAGGCGGTCTCGGCGGGCACGGACTCGCTATCACGTTCTCGGGGCAGGCGCCGGGCCCGGCGATCCTGCTCCGGTGCGAACTCGACGCCCTCCCCATTCAGGAAACGAACGATGTAAGCCACCGCTCACGGTTCGACGGCGTCTCACACAAGTGCGGCCACGACGGCCATATGGCGATTCTCGCCGCGGTCGGCGCGGCGCTGGCGAAGCGCCGGCCGGCGCGCGGGCGCGTGATTCTGCTGTTTCAGCCGGCGGAAGAAACGGGTGAGGGGGCGGCCGGCGTGATGCGCGATTCCCGGTTTGCGGAGATGCGACCGGACTTCTGCTTCGCACTCCACAACCTGCCCGGCTATCCGCTCGGCGAAGTCATTCTGCGCGCGGGCACGTTCGCCTGTGGTTCGCGCGGGATGTGCGTTCGCCTGACGGGTAAGACCGCGCACGCGGCGCAGCCCGAGAGCGGGATCAGCCCGGCCGGCGCGATGTGCCGGATCATCGACGGCCTGGCGGGTCTGCAGGCTGGCGGCTCGGGTGAAACGGCCTTCGTTACGATTGCGGGCGCGCGTCTCGGAGAGAAGGCGTTCGGAACGGCGCCCGGGCATGCCGCAATCTGGGCTACGCTGCGGGCCGAGAAGGACGAGACGATGCGGGAGCTCGTCACGCTCTCGGAACGAATCGTTCATGAGGCCGCGGCGGATGCCGGGATCACCGGCTCGATCGAGTACGAAGATGTCTTTCCCGCCACCGTGAATGCGCTCGACGCGGTGGAGATCGTGCGCGCTTCCGCTGCCCCGCTCCCCGTGCGGGAGATGGAGCGACCGTTCCGATGGTCGGAGGATTTCGGCCGCTTCGCACGAGTCGCGCCGTCCGCGCTGTTCGGGATCGGCGCCGGCGAGACCGTGCCCGATCTCCACAATCCCGACTACGACTTCCCTGACGACCTCATTTCGATTGCAGCTGAACTTTATATGAGAATCATTGTCCGGGCATGCGAAAGCCGTGGGACTTCACCAGAGGAGAAGCGATGAACCAATCCGATGTCGCCGAGAAGCAGAAACCGCTCCGGGCAAAGTACAGATCCTCGCCTGAAACAGCCATGGTCACCGATCACGCGCGAACGTCCGGCACGGATCCCCGTGACCCGTTTCACTCTCGGGTGGAACCGATGGATGGGTGCGGCGTGACCGTGCCGGTCGGCGTGCACGCCGGCGTGGGCGGTTTGCATGACGCTCCGACGCCGGGCGACATTCTCTGTGCGGCACTTGCCGCGTGTCAGGACTCGACGATTCGCATGGTCGCCGATCTGCTCGGCGTGGAACTGGAGCATCTCGAAGTGGAAGTCACGGCCGATGCGGATCTCCGCGGCACTCTCGGCATGGAGCGAGATGTCCCGGTCGGCTTCCAGGCCATTCGCTGCAGCGTGCGCATGCGCGCGAAAGAGGGAACGAGCCCCGCGATCCTGGAGAAACTGAAGGGGAGCGCGGAGCATTGCTGCGTAGTGCAGCAGACGCTGCGCAATCCGCCGCCGGTGAGAACGACGTTTTCAGTGGATTGAATCGCCGGAATCGAATGGTCGGGGGAGCAGGATCTTATCCCCCGCTCGAGAACGAACGTCCTTCGCTGTCGATGAAGCCGATGAAGCCGTCGCCGGCCATGACACTGCCGTAATTCAGCAGCTTGCTCTTGCCCGGGCGCCCGCCCGCGCTCTTGCCGCACATCTGCGCCAGATTGAAGAGCGGAGGTCCGCCTTCGAAGCCTCCGATTCCGTTCGCGTCGAGCCAGTAGCGTCCCTGATAGACCACGCCGGTGCAGTTCTTGAGCGCGGCCACGTCATACGGATGCAGCTCGCGTCCGTTCACGAATACGCCGGTACCGCCAGTCGAGGCGTCCTGCGCCAGTTCCCCGCCGACCGCGACTCCGGCCCGGCCGAAGCCCATGCACGGCCCGCCGCGATATCCCCAGGCGCCGCATACCGGATCGTACCAGTAGTCGCCGGGGGGAATCGGTGCGCCCGCCATGTTCGACAGCATCGCTGCTTCCGACGCCGTGAGCGCCTCGCCGTTGATGACGACGTCGCCCGCGAAGATCGGCTTGGCCGAGATCCACGCCAGAAGCGCGCCGAGATACAGGAAGAGTACGAGCATCGGAAAACGCGCGGGACGCCGGATCGCATGGGCGCGCGCACGGAGGGCCGGGTTGTGTGAAACGGACGCGTTTTCCCTGTTCATGAGCCGATCTCCTTCATGCGGTGTGTGAGTTTCATCCCACTCATCGGGGATCGGCACGCCGGGGTTGCCCGAAAAATCACGTTTCCGTCTTATTCCGAGGATCGGCAGAGAGGGGCGTTGCCCCGAGGGGTTTCCAGGCACGGGAAGGAGGAAAAACAGTCGATTCGGCGCGGTTTCGGCCTTACGCCTTCGCCTTCCGCGCCTGCTGCTGTTTCTGCATGCGGGCCCAGCTGTCGCGAAGTGAGACCGAGCGATTGAAGACGAGGGCCCCCGGCTTCGAGTCGACCGAATCCGGAATGAAGTAGCCGGTGCGTTCGAACTGAACCGGGAAATCCGCGGTCGCGTTCGCGAGCGAGGGCTCGAGCTTCGCGTGTGTGACCGTGAGCGACTCCGGGTTGAGGTGCACGGTGAAGTCTTTCCCTTCGGGCACGACAGCGGGATTCTCGGCCGTAAAGAGCTGCTCGTAGAGGCGGATTTCCGCGTCGACCGCGTGCTTCGCCGACACCCAGTGAATCGTGGCCTTCACTTTTCGATTGTCGGGCGCGTTGCCGCCGCGGGTTGCGGGATCGTACGTGCAGCGGATCTCGACGACCTCGCCCGCGTCGTTCTTCACGACATCGGTGCAAGTCACGAAGTACGCGTAGCGAAGGCGCACTTCGCGCCCGGGCGACAGGCGATAGAACTTCTTCGGCGGATCTTCCATGAAGTCGCTGCGTTCGATATAGAGCTCGCGCGAGAACGGCACGTTGCGCGTGCCGGCCGACTCGTCCTCGGGATTGTTGACGGCCTCGAGATCCTCGCTCTCCCCCTCGGGATAGTTTTCGATCACGACCTTGATCGGATCGAGGACGGCCATCACGCGGTTCGAGCGCTTGTTCAGATCTTCGCGCAGGCAGTGTTCGAGAAGCGCGTATTCGGCCATGCTGTTCTTCTTCGCGATCCCCACACGCGTACAG